>JBKHXE010000027.1:0-19853 GCA_046566185.1 Actinomycetes bacterium
CCCCAGTCGGCGGCTCCGACGCCCGCGAGCGTCCCCCCTCCCGCCAAGGACCCACCCGCGAGAGACAACAACCTCGGCCCACCGTGGAAATCCACCGCAGAACTCCAAGCAACAGGCTCGATCACGGGGAAGGGAGGGACGGCGGAGGAAGGGGTCAGACGGTGAGGATGCTGGCGGCGTCGCGGCCCGCGAGGGCGCGGCGGCCGTCGAGGGCGGCGATCTCCATGAGGAACCGCACACCCACCACGTGGGCCCCCGCCCGCTCCAGCAGGCCCCAGGCCGCGGCCGCGGTCCCGCCGGTGGCGAGCACGTCGTCGACGAGGACGACGCGCTGCCCGCCCGGGAAGGCGTCGGAGTGCACCTCGATCTCCGCCGAGCCGTACTCGAGGTCGTAGACCTGCGCCACGACGTCCGAGGGCAGCTTGCCGGCCTTGCGGACCGGCACGAACCCGACACCGAGCCGCAGCGCCAGGGGCGCGGCCAGCACGAACCCCCGGGCCTCGATGCCCGCGACGGCCTCGACGCCGGCCGGCACCGTCTCGGCGAGCGCGTCGATCGCGGCGGCGAAGGTCGTGGGGTCCGCCAGCATCGGCGTGATGTCCTTGAACAGGACGCCGGGCTTCGGGTAGTCGGGGACGTCGCGGATGCGGGCGAGGAGCGCGTCGGTGCGCGAGCTCATCGGCGTGGGCCGCCCCGCCGGCCCCGTGGCCCGCGTCGCGGCTGGTTGCGCGGGCCGCGGCCGGCCTGCGAGGCGGCCGGCCGGCTCTCGGTCTCGGTGCGCTCCAGGACCGCGGTCGCCGTCCCCGCAGGGGCCGCGGTCGGCGCGGTGCCCGCCTCCTGCTTCTCGGTCGCCTGCCGCGCGTCGGACGCCCGACGGGCAGCCACGCGGCGGGCCTGCTCCCGCACCTCGGCGTCGCGGCTGCGCAGGTGCACCCACAGGGGCGTCGCGAGGAAGATCGACGAGTAGGTCCCGACCACGATGCCGATGAACAGCGCGAGCGAGATGTCCTTGAGCGTGCCGGCGCCGAGCAGGAACGCGCCGATGAAGAGGATGGCCGCGACGGGCAGCGTCGCCACGACGGACGTGTTGATCGACCGGACGAGCGTCTGGTTGACGGCGAGGTTCGCAGCCTCGGCCAGCGTGCGCCGGTTGCCGCTCAGCACGTGCTCGGTGTTCTCACGCACCTTGTCGAAGACCACGACCGTGTCGTACAGCGAGTACCCGAGGATGGTGAGGAAGCCGATGACGGTCGCGGGCGTCACCTCGAAACCGACGGCCGCGTAGATGCCCACCGTGATCACGACGTCGTGCAGCAGCGCGACGAGGGCCGCGACGGCCATCTGCCAGTTGCGGAAGAACATCGCGATGACGACGGCCACGAGGATGAGGAAGATGACGAGCGCCCGCAGCGCCTTGCTCGTCACGTCCTGCCCCCAGCTGGGCCCGACGAACGACGTGGTGACCGCGCCCGCGTCCACCCCGTAGGCCTCGGCCAGGGCGCCGCCGAGCTCGGTGGTCTCCTCGTCGCTGAGCCGCTCGGTCTGCACGCGGACGCTGTCGTCACCGATGACCGACACCCGTGGGACCACGCCCTCGCCGATGGTCTCCTCGATGGTGTCGACGGCGAGCGTCTCGCTGGTGTCGCTCACGCCGGTGACGCGGAACTCCGAGCCGCCCCGGAACTCGATGCCCGGGTTGAGGCCCTTCACCAGCAGCAGGAGGACGGACGCGACGAAGACGACGACGCCGGCGGTGTACCAGAGGTTGCGGCGCCCGACGATGTCGTAGGACCGGCGGCCGGTGTAGAGGTCGTTGCCCCACTGCGCGAAGTTCGGCATGGCTCAGGACTCCTTCGCCCGGCTGCTGGTGGCGTTCTCCGGCTCGGGTCCCGGGCCGTCGGGGGGTCCCTCGCCCTCCTCGGCGCGCCGCGCGGCGGCCTTGCGCTCGGCGATGGTCTGCCGGTTCGTCGTCGAGGCGGCCGCCGCCGCGGGGGCGGGCCGCCGGACCCGGCCGCGGCCGGCGTACGCGACCGTGCGGCCGAGGTGCTCGGCGTCGAAGCCGGACAGGCGGTGCCCGCCGCCGAAGAACCTCGTGCGGGCCAGCAGCGCGAGCATCGGGTGGGTGAACAGGACGACGACGAGCAGGTCGATGAGCGTCGTCAGGCCAAGGGTGAAGGCGAAGCCCCGGACGCCGCCGACCGCGAGCAGGAACAGCACGACGGCGGCCAGGAAGCTCACGGCGTCCGACGCGAGGATGGTGCGGCGGGCGCGCGTCCAGCCGTTCTCGACCGCGGCGACGAGGCTGCGGCCCTCGCGCACCTCGTCGCGGACCCGCTCGAAGTACACGATGAACGAGTCGACCGTGATGCCGATGGCGACGATGAGGCCGGCGACTCCGGGCAGGCTGAGCCGGTAGCCCTGGTACCAGGAGAGCAGGGCGATGGCGAGGTAGGTGAGGAGCCCGGCGATGAGCAGGCTCGCGATGGTGACCAGGCCCAGGGCGCGGTACTGCAGCACCGAGTAGACGACGACCAGCCCGAGCCCGATGAGGCCGGCGAGGATGCCGCGCTGCAGCTGCTCCTCGCCCAGGAGCGCCGAGATCTGGTCCTCGGTCTGCACCTCGAACGAGATCGGGAGGGCACCGAACTTCAGCTGGTTCGCGAGGGTCGTCGCGCTCTCCTGCGTGAAGCTGCCCGAGATCGTGGCCTGACCGTTGGGGATCGGCTCGTTGACGCGGGGCGCCGAGACGACGAGCCCGTCGAGCACGATGCCGAACTGGTTCTGCGGCGCCGGCAGGGCGACGAGACGCTCGGTGGTCTCCCGGAACTGCCGGCCGCCCTCGCCGTCGAAGTCGAGCTGCACGATCCAGTTGCTCGTCTGCACTCCCTGCGGCGTCACCTCGAGCCCGGCGTCCGCGGAGTCGATGTTGGTGCCCTCGACCTCGACGGGGCCGAGGATGTACTTCGCCGCGCCGTCCTGCGAGCAGGTGACCAGTGGCTGGGCCGGGTCGTCGGCCGTGCCGCCGGCGAGGTTGGCGGGGTCGCTGCAGTCCAGCTCGAGGAACTGCTGCTGGATCTCGGGGGTGATCCAGGCGAGGTCGCTGGGGCTCGTCGGCTCCGGGGCGGGGGTCGGCTCGGACGGGGGGGTCGGGGTGGCGGGCGAGTCGGTCGGCGCGGGCGTCGACGTCAGGGCCCGCGGGACGGCGCGCCCGTCGGTCGTGGCGGTCGGGGCGGGCGCGATGGTCTCCTCCGCGGGCGGCGGGGTCGTCGCGCCGTCGGTCGGCTCGGGCGTGGCGCCGTCGGTGGGCTGGTCGGTCGGCGCCGGGGGCGTCACGCCGGGGGCCTCGACCAGCACCGGACGGAAGCGCATCTGCGCCGACTGGCGGACCAGCTCGCGCGCCTGCGCCTGCTCCTCCGGAGACCCGGGCAGCTCGACGACGATGTTCCGGCCACCCTGGCTGGAGACCTCGGCCTCCGAGACGCCGGAGGCGTTGACGCGCTGGCGGATGATTGCGATCGCGTCGTTGATGGTCTGCTCGGTGATCTCACCCTGGCCCGGTTCCACGACCGGCTCGAGGATGATCTGGGTCCCGCCCGCGAGGTCGAGCGCCAGCTTGGGTGCGAAGCTCGCGGTGGACCACTGGACGCCGGCCGCCAGCGTGCCGGCCATGACGCCGATGATCACGGCGAGGAGCCCGAGGGTCCGGGCGGACCGCGAACCGGGTGAACGTGCCACGTGTGTGTCTCTTCTCGCTCCTGCCGGACGCCGCGCGGCGGCCGGGGCGGTCTCGGCCGGTCAGGCCCCGGGCTGGGTCTCGGTCGTGCCGGCGCCGGGCCTGTCCGCCGGGGGGGTCAGGATGCGCGCCACCGCAGGGCGGGCCCAGCGCATGGTGACGCCGTCCGCGACGCGCAGGAGGACCTTGTCGTCCTCGACGTCGACGACGGTGCCGAAGACGCCGGAGGTCGTCATGACCTCCTGCCCGGGGGCGAGACGCTGCTGCATCTCGGCCATCTCGCGCTGCTGGCGACGGGTGCGCATCGTGATGAGCACGAGGGGCAGCAGCAGGAGCAGGGGCAGCAGGAGCCCGAGACCTTCCATGACGGCGTGTCACGTCCCTTCGCGGGCGCCTCGCGTGGGCGCGCCGCTGGTCGATTGCTGGTCTGTCGTGTCGCGTGTGCACGCGCAGACGACATCAACGTGCCCGCGCGGACCCCGGTTCCGCGTGGCCGGCAGCCGGCCGGAGTCTAGGCGAGGGTCACCAGCAGGGACAACGACGCCCCGCCGCGAGCCGTCACGCCTCCAGGTCGAGGCCGAGCTGCCCGGCGACCGAGCTCTGCGGCGGCCGCAGACCCAGGTGCCGCCAGCCGGCGGCGGTGGCGATGCGTCCGCGCGGCGTCCGTCCCAGCAGGCCCTCGCGCACGAGGAACGGCTCGGCCACCGTCTCGACGGTCTCGGGCTCCTCCCCCACCGCGACGGCCAGCGTCGACAGGCCGACCGGGCCCCCTCCGAAGCGGCGGCACAGGGCGCCCAGGACGGCGCGGTCGAGCCGGTCCAGACCCAGCTCGTCCACCTCGTACACCGCGAGCGCGGCCCGCGCGGCCTCCACGTCGACCCGCCCGTCGCCCCGCACCTGGGCCCAGTCGCGCACGCGGCGCAGCAGCCGGTTGGCGATCCGCGGCGTCCCCCGTGACCGGCGCGCGACCTCCACCGCGCCGGCCTCGGTCAGCGGGACGTCGAGCAGCTCCGCCGAGCGCTTGAGCACGCGGCGCAGCTCGTCCGGGTCGTAGAAGTCCAGGTGCCCGGTGAAGCCGAACCGGTCGCGCAGCGGCGCAGGCAGCAGCCCCGACCGGGTGGTGGCGCCCACCAGAGTGAACGGCGGCAGCTCGAGCGGGATGGCGGTGGCTCCCGGCCCCTTGCCGACGATGACGTCGACGCGGTAGTCCTCCATCGCCATGTAGAGCATCTCCTCGGCGGGCCGGGCCATCCGGTGGATCTCGTCGAGGAAGAGGACCTCGTTCTCCTCCAGCGAGGACAGCACGGCCGCGAGGTCACCGGCGTGCTGGATGGCCGGTCCGCTCGTCAGCCGCAGCGGGGCGCCCAGCTCGCCGGCGATGATCATCGCGAGGGTGGTCTTGCCGAGCCCGGGCGGCCCGGACAGCAGCACGTGGTCCGGTGCCTTCCGGCGCCGCTGCGCGGCCTCGAGCACCAGCGACAGCTGCTCGCGCACCACGCGCTGCCCGACGAAGTCCGCCAGCCGCCGGGGGCGCAGCGCCGCCTCGGCCGCCCGCTCGGTGGCGTCGGCGTCGACGTCGACGACGCGCGGCGACAGCTCGTCGTCCGGCAGCTCGACCTCCACCGAGCCGTCGGCGTGGCGCCCCACGTCAGCCCCGTCCCAGGTGCCGCAGCGCGGCGCGCAGCACCCCGGCGGTGCTCCCCTCACCCGCGCCGTCCGCCGTCACCGCCCCCACGGCGTCCTCGGCCTGCTTGGCGCTCCAGCCCAGGCCCACCAGGGCGTCCACGACCTGGCCGTGACCGGACGCCGAGCCGGCGGGCACCGGGACCGGGACGCCGTCCGGCGACGCCGCGGCGGGGGCGCCGAGTCGGTCGGTGAGCTCGAGGGCGATGCGCTGGGCGCCCTTGCGGCCGATGCCCGGCACCCGCTGCAGCGCCGTGAGGTCCTGCTCGGCGACGGCGCGCCGCAGGCCGTCCGGCGTGTGCACGGCCAGCATGGCGAGCGCGAGACGGGGACCGATGCCCGAGACGGTCTGCACCGTCTCGAAGACGTCCCGGTCGTCGGCCTCGGAGAAGCCGAACAGCGTGAGGGACTCCTCCCGGACGACCAGGGAGGTGTGCAGCGTCGCCTCGGACCCCACCCGCAGCTCGGCGAGCGTGCCCGGCGTCGCCTGCACGAGCATCCCCACGCCACCGACCTCGACGACCGCCGCGTCCAACCTCACCTGCAGCACACGGCCCCGCACCGACGCGATCACCCGGGCCTCCTGTCGTAGAACACGTGTACGACACCGTAGCCGCCGGGCCGGACGACGCGGCGGACGACGCGCCGCGCGTCACCGGGACCGGGTGGCCGCCCTCGCCGCGGCCCACGCGGACTGGGCCGCGGTGGGGGCCCCGCGGCGCCCGGCGACCGCGGCCGGCGCCGACCCCCGCCACAGGTGGCAGACGGCCAGGGCGAGGGCGTCGGTGGCGTCGGCGGGCCGGGGCGGCGTGCGCAGGTCGAGGATGCGGGTCACCATCGCGGCGACGTGGGCCTTGCCGGCGCGGCCGTCGCCGGTGACGGCCGCCTTGACCTCGCTCGGCGTGTGCAGCGCGACGGGGACGCCGGCGCGCGCGGCGGCCAGCAGCGCGACCCCGGAGACCTGCGCGGTGCCCATGACGGTCCGCACGTTGTGCTGGCTGAAGACCCGCTCCACGGCGAGCACGTCGGGCCCGTGCCGGAGCAGCCAGGCCTCGACGGCCTCGGCGACGACCAGCAGCCGCTGCTCCAGCCCGACGTCGGTCGGGGTCCGGACGACGTCCACGGCCACCAGCGAGGCCCGCCGCCCGGGGCGGCCGTCGACGACGCCGAGACCGCACCGCGTCAGGCCCGGGTCGACCGCCAGCACTCGCACCGGGTCACTGTCGCACCGGCCGCGCGGGGGCCCCGGCAGCGACACCCGCGGGTGCGTCAGCCCGCCTCGACCTCGGCCAGCACGTCGTCCGGCACGTCGAAGTTGGCGTAGACGTTCTGGACGTCGTCGCTGTCCTCGAGCGCGTCGACGAGCTTGAGCACCCTGCGCGCGCCCTCGGCGTCCAGCTCGACCTGCGTCGAGGGCACGAACTGCACCTCGGCCGAGTCGTAGTCGATGCCCGCCTCCTGCAGCGCGGTGCGCACGGCCACCAGGTCGGTGGCCTCGCTGATCACCTCGAAGGTGTCGCCGAGGTCGCTGACCTCCTCGGCGCCGGCGTCGAGCACCGCGGCGAGGACGTCGTCCTCGGTGAGGCCGTCGGAGGGGACCAGGACGACGCCCTTGCGGCTGAACAGGTAGGAGACGCTGCCCGGGTCGGCCATCGTGCCGCCGTTGCGGGTGAACGCGACGCGGACCTCGGACGCCGCACGGTTGCGGTTGTCGGTGAGGCACTCCACCAGCACGGCGACGCCGTTCGGACCGTAGCCCTCGTACATGATCGTCTGGTAGTCGGCCCCGCCGGTCTCGGCGCCGGAGCCCCGCTTGACGGCGCGGTCGATGTTGTCGTTGGGGACCGACGACTTCTTCGCCTTCTGGATGGCGTCGTAGAGCGTGGGGTTGCCCGCCGGGTCGCCGCCACCGGTGCGGGCCGCCACCTCGATGTTCTTGATCAGCTTCGCGAACATCTTGCCGCGCTTGGCGTCGACGACGGCCTTCTTGTGCTTGGTGGTGGCCCACTTGGAGTGGCCGGACATCAGGTCTCCCTCGCGTGTGCTGCAGCGGCGGTCGATCCTAACGCCGGGCTCAGGAGGCGGCGGCGCGCACCATGTCGACGAACAGCGCGTGCACCCGCAGGTCGCCGGTCACCTCGGGGTGGAAGGAGGTGGCCAGCGCGTTGGCCTGCCGGACGGCGACGACCTTGCCGGTCGCCGGCCCCGACTCCACGGTGGCCAGCACCTCGACCCGGTCGCCGGCCTCCTCGACCCACGGCGCCCGGATGAAGACCGCGCGCACCGGCCCGCCGTCCACGCCGGCGAAGGTCAGGTCCTCCTCGAAGGACTCGACCTGGCGCCCGAACGCGTTGCGCCGCACGAGGACGTCGATGCCGCCGAACGTCTGCTGGCCCTCGATGCCGTCGACGAGGCGGTCGGCCAGCAGGATCATCCCGGCGCACGAGCCGTAGACCGGCATCCCGGCGGCGATGCGCTCGCGCACCGGCTGCGCGAGGTCGAACGCGCGGGAGAGCTTGTCGATCGTCGTGGACTCCCCGCCGGGCAGCACGAGGGCGTCGACGGCGGCGAGCTCGCGGGGGCGCCGCACCGGCACCGCGTCGGCGCCGAGCTCGGTGAGGGCCCTCAGGTGCTCGCGGACGTCACCCTGCAGCGCCAGGACGCCGATCGTCGGCCGGGCGGAGGAGGTGCTGCTCACGCACCGAGGGTAGGTGGCGCCGGCCGCACGGTTCGCACGAGGTCCGGCCGACCGGGCAGCCCGGCAGCGGCCCGGGCGCCCGGCATAGGGTGCGCGCCGTGACGACGCCCCACGACCTGGCGGCCCGCGCCGCCGCCCTCGACGCCTCCGGGCCGCTGGGGGGCGTCCGCGACCGGTTCGACCTGCCCGAGGGGCTCGTGTACCTCGACGGCAACTCGCTGGGGGCGCTGCCCCGCGCCGTCCCCGCCGTGGTGGAGGACGTCGTCCGGCGGCAGTGGGGCCGCGACCTCGTCGCCTCGTGGAACACCGCCGACTGGTGGGGGGCGCAGACCCGGGTCGGCGACGCCGTGGGGCGGCTCGTGGGAGCCGCGCCCGGCCAGGTCGTCGTCACCGACTCGACGTCGGTGAACCTCTTCAAGTGCTACGTGGCCGCCGCGCGGCTGCGCCCCGGGCGGCGCGTCGTCGTCACCGACCCCGAGAGCTTCCCGACGGACCTGTACATGCTCGAGGGCGCGGCCCGCCTGGCCGACCTCGAGGTGGTGCTCGCCTCGCCTCCCGAGGTGGCGGCGGTGCTGGCCGAGCGCGGCGCCGAGGTGGCGCTGGTGTCGCTGTCGCAGGTCGACTACCGCACCGGCGAGCTGTGGGACCTGCCGGCCGCGACCCGCGCCGCGCACGCCGCCGGCGCCCTCGCCCTGTGGGACCTGTGCCACTCCGCGGGAGCCCTCGACGTCCGGCTCGACGACGACGGGGCCGACCTCGCGGTCGGCTGCGGCTACAAGTACCTCAACGGCGGGCCCGGCGCGCCCGCCTTCCTCTACGTCGCGCACCGCCACCAGGCCGACTTCGACCAGCCCCTGTCGGGCTGGCACGGGCACGCCACGCCGTTCGCGATGGCGCCGCACTACATGCCGGCGGACGGCATCGCCCGGGCGCGGGTCGGCACTCCCCCGCTGCTGTCTCTGCTGGCGCTCGAGGCCGCCCTCACGGCGTTCGAGGGCCTGTCGACGGCCGACGTCCGCGCGCGGTCGCTGTCGGTGACCTCGTTCTTCCTCGACTGCCTCGACGCCCTGGTGCCCGGCCTGACGCTGGCCACCCCGCGCGAGGACGGGCGCCGCGGCTCGCAGGTGTCGATCCGCCACCCGCACGCCTACGGTGTCGTCCAGGCGCTCGTCGAGCGCGGCGTCGTCGGCGACTTCCGAGAGCCCGACGTCGTCCGGCTCGGCTTCGCCCCGCTGTACGTCACGCACGCGGACGCGCTGGCCGCGGCCGAGCACCTGCGGGCGGTGCTGGACGGCGAGGAGCACCTTGAGCCCCGCTTCGCGAGCCGCGCCACCGTGACCTGACCCGTCACAGGTGGGTACTGCGCGCGGCGACCAGGACGGCGCCCCCGAAGCGCCACGTCGTCCACAGGTCGCGCGCGAGCGCCGGGAGGCCGCCGTCGACACTGAGGTCGACGTGGACGAACGACTCGACGGAGAACGTGCGGGCGCCCGGGAAGGCCCGCCGCATCCTCAGCAGCTCGGCGTACGGCACCGCCGGGTCGTCGCGCGAGTGCAGCACGAGGACGTCGGCCCGGACGTCGTCGGCGACCGCCGACGGGCTGAACCGCGCGAGCCGCTCCCGGGCCTGCGGGGCCAGTGCCGCCAGCCGGACGGCGAGGTCGCCGGGGTCGGTCATCGTCACGAGGTCGTGGGCCGCCCGGGCGTCCGGCGGCAGGGCGGCGGGGTCGGCGGCACCGCGCAGGGCCGCGTCCAGCGACGGTCGACGGCCGGGTGGCACGAGCTCGAGGGCCAGCCGGTCGAGGGCGTCCCGCGCCTGCGGCGGCGGCGGCCAGCGGTGCTCGACGCCGCCGACGACGCTGACGCCGGTAGCCGCAGCCTGCACGAGGTGCGCCATGTCGGCGTACGCGCCGAACGTCGCGACCGTGCCCACGTCACCCGCCACGCGGGTGTCGGCGGCGGTGACGAGCGCCAGCGAGCCGCCGAACGAGATGCCGATCAGCGTGACGTCGAGCAGTGGGGCGCGGTCCCGGGCGTGCTCGACCGCCACGACGAGCGTCTCCAGGTCGGCGTCGGTGAAGCGGTGCCCGTAGAGGTCGAGCTCCGGCACCAGCACGGTGAGGTGCGAGCGGGCCAGCGCCCGCGCGAGCCGCACGACGCGCTCGTCCTGCCGGCCGGCCGGGGCCGCGCCCGGGACGACGACGACCGCCGGGGTGCCGCCACCGGCGTCGTAGAGGTCGGCGGGGCGACCGCCGACCGTCACCTCGCGGAGCTCCACGCCCGCCGCGAACGGCCGGGGAAGCCCGGCACCGACGGCCTCGGCGAGCAACGGCACCGTGCCGATCCGGTCCCGCACCGGCGGCATCCCGGCCACCAGCAGGACGACGACGAGCAGCCTCAGCGCCGCTGTGGCACGACGTCCCCGTGGCCCGCCCATGCACGATGCTCGACCGCCGCCCGGCCTCCCGGCAACCGGTTCAGCGACGAGGGCCGGGCGGGGGGCCCGGTCGTGTCACCAGCCGCGCTGCGCCAGCCGGTGCGGCTCGGGGACGTCGTCGACGTTGATGCCGACCATGGCCTCGCCGAGACCGCGGGAGACCTTGGCGACGACGTCCGGGTCGTCGTAGAACGTCGTGGCCTTGACGATGGCCTCGGCCCGCTTCGCCGGGTCGCCGGACTTGAAGATGCCCGAGCCGACGAACACGCCCTCGGCGCCGAGCTGCATCATCATCGCCGCGTCGGCGGGCGTCGCGATGCCGCCGGCGGTGAAGAGGACGACGGGCAGCTTGCCGGCCTCGGCGACCTCCTTGACGAGCTCGTACGGCGCCTGCAGCTCCTTGGCCGCGACGAACAGCTCGTCGGGGCTCATCGAGCGCAGCCGGTTGATCTCGGCGCGGATCGTGCGCATGTGGCCGGTCGCGTTGGAGACGTCACCGGTCCCCGCCTCGCCCTTCGAGCGGATCATCGCGGCGCCCTCGGTGATGCGCCGCAGGGCCTCGCCGAGGTTGGTGGCACCGCAGACGAACGGGACCGTGAACTGCCACTTGTCGATGTGGTGCTCGTAGTCGGCGGGCGTGAGCACCTCGGACTCGTCGACGTAGTCGACGCCGAGGCTCTGCAGCACCTGCGCCTCGACGAAGTGGCCGATGCGCGCCTTGGCCATCACCGGGATGGAGACCGCGCCGATGATGCCGTCGATGAGGTCGGGGTCGCTCATCCGCGCCACGCCGCCCTGCGCGCGGATGTCGGCGGGCACCCGCTCGAGCGCCATCACCGCGACGGCACCGGCGTCCTCGGCGATCTTGGCCTGGTCGGCGGTGACGACGTCCATGATCACGCCGCCCTTGAGCATCTCGGCCATGCCGCGCTTGACGCGGGCAGTGCCGACGACGGGCTCGGAGACGGACGGCTGCTGGATGTCGGTGGACACGGTCTGACCTCTTCGGGACGGGGTGGGGGCGACTGGCTCCATGGTAGGCGGCCTCAGGTGGTGCCCACCGCGGGAGGCTCGTCGTCCATCTCGACGGTGCGCGGCGCCGGGGCACGGCCGGCGAGGCGCGCCCAGCGGACGACGCGCTTGTGCCGCACCCGCTGGGCCTGGGCCACGGCGTCGTTGAGGAAGCGACGGGCCAGGCGCACGCGGTGGTCCGCCGCCAGCAGCGCGGCGAGCAGGTCGGCGCCGAGCGGGTCCGCCCGCAGCTGGGCCACGAGCCGCTCGTCGGCGAGGGCGGCCCGCAGCGCGCGCGACAGGTCCGACTCGGCGGCCTCGCGTCGCTCGTGGTGGAGGTCCGGCGGGCGGCCGACGTCCGCGGTGGTCTCCCCCGCCGCGACGGCGTCGGCCGCGGCCCCGGCGAGCAGCACGGACGTCGCGGGGTCGAGCAGGCCGGACGACGCGAGCTCGCTCGCGGCGGTGGCGCGCCGCAGCAGCTGCGCGTCCAGGACGCCGCGCGCCCCCTCGACGCGGTGGTGCAGGCGGTCGAGCCGCGCCGCGGAGAACGACAGGTACCAGGCCAGGGCGAGCAGCACGACCAGGACGCCGAGGACGACCACCCACTCCGTGGCGATCACGTCGTCCTCCAGCGCGCCAGCAGTCCGCGGATGCCGGGGTCCTCGGTGACCGGCCCGGCGCCGGCCATCGCCATCTCGTAGACGGTGAGCACCTCGTCGCTGACCCGGCTCCAGTCGTAGCGGCGGACGGCGGCCGCGCCGGCGGCCGCGAGGTGGGCCCGCCGGGCCGGGTCGCGCAGCACGACGGTGAGCGCGTCGGCGAGCGCGTCGGGCCGCCCGGTGGGGAACAGCAGACCCAGCCGGCCGTCGTCCAGCACGCGGCGGAACGCCCCGAGGTCGCTGGCGACGACGCACGTGCCGGCGCTCATCGCCTCGACGAGCACGATGCCGAAGCTCTCCCCACCGGTGTGCGGCGCCACGTAGGCGTCGACGGACCGCAGCAGGGACGCCTTGTCCTCCTCCGAGACCGAGCCGAGGAAGGTCACGGCGGCCGCGTGCTCGCCGCACCGCTGCGCCGCCGCCTCGTCGTCCCCCCGGCCGGCGACGAGCACCCGCAGGCCGGGCAGGGCCGCGCGCAGCGCCGGCAGCGCGTCGGCGAGCACCCCGAAGCCCTTGCGCGGCTCGTCGAGTCGGCCGAGGAACGCGACGGTCGGCGCGTCCGGCGTCCCCTGCCACTGCTCGCGCGGCGCGGCCGCGGCGAACCGGTCGACGAAGACGCCGTTGGGGATGACGACGGCGTCGCCGCCGAGGTGCTGGATGAGGGTCCGGCGGGCGTCCTCGCTGACCGCGACCCGGGCGGTGATCTTCTCCAGACTGGGCCGCACCAGCGGGTACGCGGCCTGCAGCGCCCGCGAGCGCAGGTTGGAGGTGTGGAAGGTCGCGACGATCGGCCCCGTCGCGGCCCAGAGCGCGAGGATCGCCAGGGACGGCGAGATCGGCTCGTGGATGTGCAGGACGTCGAACCGGTCGTCCGCCAGCCAGCGCCGCACCCGGGCGGCGCTCACCGGGCCGAAGCTCACGCGGGCCACCGACCCGTTGTAGGGCACCGGGACGGCGCGCCCCGCGGCGGCGACGTACCCCGGCACCGGGGTGTCGTCGTCCGCCGGCGCCAGGACGGACACCTCGTGCCCCGCCGCGATGAGGGCCTCGGCGAGGTCCCGGACGTGGAACTGGACCCCTCCGGGGACGTCGAAGGAGTACGGGCAGACGATGCCGACCCTCACGACCGGCTCACCGGGGGGTCCAGGTCGGCGGCGAACACCCGTTGCAGCATGTGCCAGTCCTCGGGGTGCTCGGCGATGCCGCGGGCGATCGCGTCCGCGCACCGCTGCGTCATGTCGGCGACCTTCTGCGCGCGGTCGCCCGTGCCGGGGGCCTCGACCCGCGGGTGGAAGTGGATGACGATGCCCCACGGCGCGGCGGCCCCGGCCGGGAGGCGCTCGTACCAGATGGACGCCGGGTGCAGTGCGACGCCGGCCGTGAGGGCGAGGGTGGCCGGCCCCGCCGCCATGCGCGCGGGCTCCCCGAAGAAGGTGACCTCGACGCCGGTCGCCGACAGGTCACGGTCGGCCAGCAGCGGCACGAACGCGCCGTCGCGCAGCCGCCGCAGCAGGGTGGGGAACACCGGCGGACCGCCGTTGAGCGGCACGATCTCCATGCCCAGACGCTCGCGGAACCGCAGGAACGCCGTGAACACCTCCTCCGGCTCCAGCCGCTCGGCCACGGTGGTCACCTTCTCCAGCGAGAACGTCGACCAGGCGCCGGCGTGGTCCCAGTTGCCCTGGTGCGCCAGCGCGACGACCACGCCACGGCCGGCGGCGAGCTCGGCCCGCAGCGGCTGGTCGCCCTCGACGCGAACGGTCGCGAGCAGGCGCTCCCGCGACCAGGTCGGCAGCCGGAACGCGTCGCACCAGTACCGCAGGTACGAGCGCATCCCGGCGCGCGACAGCGCGCGCAGCCCGGCGTCGTCCAGGTCGGGGCGCACGCGGGCGAGGTTGGCCTCGAGCCGGCGCACGCCCGTCCCGCGCCGCCACCACGCGAGGTCCGCGATCACGTCGAACAGGCGGTACGCGAACGGTTCCGGCAGCGCCTTCACCACCGCCCAGCCGCCTCGGTACGCCAGTACCGAGAGGCGCTGCGCCACCGTCGCGCGGTTCACGGGCCGCTCAGGGCCTGGCGCCGCACGACGAGCACCCGCTGCACGACCGTCACCGCGCTGGCCAGGGCCAGCAGGGCGAGGACGACGGTGAGGACGACGTCCGGCAGGCCGAAGCCGACGAGGCCGGTGGCGACGAGGACGGCGACGAGGCGCTCGGCGCGCTCGGCCAGGCCGACGCTGGCGGTCATGCCCAGGCCCTCCGCGCGGGCGCGGGCGTAGGAGACCAGGCCGCCGAGCACGAGGCAGGCCAGCGCCAGGCCGGCCGTCAGCGGCGAGCCGCCGCCGCCGAAGTACCAGAGCACGAGGGCGCCGAAGACGGCGGCGTCGGCGAGGCGGTCGAGCGTGGAGTCCAGGAACGCGCCCCACGCGGACGACCGGCCCTGCAGCCGCGCCATGGTGCCGTCGAGGGAGTCGCCGAGGACGAACGCGCTGACGACGAGGGTCCCCACCAGCAGCTCGCCCCGCGGGTAGAACACGAGCGCGCCGGCGGCGACGCCGAGGGTCCCGACGACGGTGACGGCGTCGGGACCGACACCGGCCCGCAGCAGCGCGGCGGCGACGGGAGTGATGAGCCGCGTCCACGACGCGCGCACGTACCGGTTGAGCATCGGGCGCGCAGCCTACCGGCGCTGCCCCTTGTGTCCGGGCACGGTCAGTAGTTGGGTCGGGGCAGCAGCACCCGGGCGACGGGGCCCGGGGGTGACGACGGAGGTGTCGGCGATGGCGGCAGCACACCAGGGCGCCGGAGGCGGGGGTGAGGTCACCCCGGACCGCATCCGCAACGTCGTCCTCGTCGGTCACGCGGGGGCGGGCAAGACGACGCTCGTGGAGGCGGCCATGGTCGCCTCCGGCGCCATCTCGCGACCCGGCAGCGTGGGCGAGGGGACGACGGTCAGCGACTACGACGACGCCGAGAAGCGGCTGGGGCACTCGGTCTCGCTCGCGGTGGCGTCGTGCGTGCACGACGGGGTGCGCGTCAACCTCGTCGACACCCCCGGCCGGCCGGACTTCGTCGGGGAGCTGAGAGCCGGCCTGCGCGCCGCGGACGCCGCGCTCTTCGTCGTCTCGGCCGTGGACGGCGTCGACGGCACCACCCGGATGCTGTGGGAGGAGTGCGCGTCGGTCGGCATGCCCCGGGCCGTCGTCGTGACGCACGTCGACCAGCCGCGCGGCGACTTCGAGGCGACGGTCGCCATCTGCCAGCGCGTCTTCGGGGACGGCGTCCAGCCGCTGTACCTGCCCCTGCTGGGGGACGACGAGCTGCCGGCCGGGCTCATCGGACTGCTGTCCCAGAAGGTGTACGACGCCTCGGGCGGCTCGGTGGTCACCCGCGACGCGGACCCCGAGCACCTGGCGGCGATCGAGGGGACGCGCGGCGCCCTGATCGAGGGGATCATCCAGGAGTCCGAGGACGACACCCTGCTCGACCGCTGGCTGGCCGGCGAGGAGGTGGCCTACGACACTCTCGTCGAGGACCTCGAGAAGGCCGTCGCCCGCGGCTCCTTCTACCCCGTGATGCCGGTCGTCGGCACCACCGGGCTCGGCGCCCCCGAGCTGCTCGACCTCGTGGTGCGCGGCTTCCCGTCGCCGCTGGAGCACCCGCTGCCGGCCGTCACCGACCCGGACGGCGAGCCGCGCGAGGCCATCACGTGCGACCCCGACGGCCCCCTGGTCGCCGAGGTCGTCAAGACCACCACCGACCCGTACGTCGGCCGCGTCTCGCTCGTCCGCGTGTTCTCGGGAACCCTGCTGCCCGACGTCCCGATCCACGTGTCGGGGCACTTCAGCCGTTTCAGCCACCGCGAGTCGGACGGCGCCTGGCACCCCGACCACGACGTCGACGAGCGGGCCGGCGCGGTGTCGCGCCCGCTCGGCGGCAGGCTGACGCCGCTGGAGCGGGGGGTCGCCGGCGACATCGTCGCGGTCGCGCGACTGAGCCGTGCCGAGACGGGCGACACCCTGTCCGACCCCGCCGCGCCCGCGCTGATGGAGCCCTGGCTGATGCCCGAGCCGCTGCTGCCCGTCGCGGTGACCGCGAACAGCAGCGCGGACGAGGACCGGCTCAGCCAGGGGCTCGCCCGCCTGCAGGCCGAGGACCCCACGGTCCGGGTCGAGATGAACCCCGAGACGCACCAGATGCTGGTCTGGGCGATGGGTGAGGGGCACCTCGACGTGCTGCTCGACCGGTTGCGCCGCGGCGGCGTCGAGGTGACCAGCGAGCCGGTGCGGGTCGCGATGCGGGAGACGTTCAGCACCAAGGCCGAGGGCCACGGGCGGCACGTCAAGCAGTCCGGCGGCCACGGCCAGTACGCGGTCGCCGACATCGAGGTCGAGCCCCTGCCCGAGGGCAGCGGCTTCGAGTTCGTCGACCGGGTCGTCGGGGGTGCCGTGCCGCGCAACTACATCCCCAGCGTGGAGAAGGGCGTCCGCGCCCAGATGGCCAAGGGCGTCGCCGCCGGCTACCCGGTCGTCGACCTGCGGGTCACCCTCGTCGGGGGCAAGGCCCACAGCGTCGACTCGTCCGACGCGGCGTTCCAGACCGCCGGCGCCCTGGCGCTGAAGGACGCCGCGGCCAAGGCCGGCATCTCGATGCTCGAGCCGGTCGACGAGGTCGAGGTCGTCGTGGACGACGAGTACGTCGGGTCCGTGCTGTCCGACCTCGCCACCCGGCGCGGCCGGGTCACCGGCACCGAGCCCGTCGGCAGCGGCGGCGGGCGCTCGCGGGTCACGGCCGAGGTGCCCGCCCTGGAGCTGACGCGCTACGCGTCGGACCTGCGCTCGCTGTCCCACGGCACCGGAACCTTCACCCGCGCGTACCGCCGCCACGCGCCCGCGCCGCAGCACGTCGTCGCGCGGCTGACCGGCGCCGAGACCTGACGACCCCCTCCCCCGACCTCTGGAGGGTTTGCGGGGTCTCGCACGGCCTGGAGAGCCCGCAAACCCTCCAGAGGACGGCGCTCAGCGGGGCCAGGCGGCGGCCAGCTTGGCGCGGGTCTCGCCGAGCACCTCCGGCAACGACTTCGTCCGGGCGATGACCGGCAGGAAGTTGGAGTCGCCGCCCCAGCGCGGGACGACGTGCTGGTGCAGGTGCCCGACGATGCCCGCGCCGGCGACCGCTCCCTGGTTCATGCCGAGGTTGAAGCCGTGCGGTGCGGAGACCGCGGCGAGCACCCGCATCGCGGTGCGGCTGAGCTGGGCGACCTCGACCGTCTCGTCGTCGGTGAGGTCGCGGTAGTCGGCGACGTGCCGCTTCGGGCACACCATGAGGTGCCCGGGGTTGTAGGGGTAGAGGTTGAGGACGACGAAGCTCAGGGCACCCCGCGCGACCACCAGGCCCTCGTCGTCCGGCAGGTGTTGCACGCGGCAGAACGGGCACTCGTCGGCCGCGGTGCTGCCGGACGGCTTGGCGTCGCCGGCGATGTAGACCATCCGGTGCGGCGTCCAGAGACGCTCGAAGCCGTCCGGCTCGCCCGGGTGGCCGGCGGCCGGCTCGACGACGTCCTCCTCCCCCGCCACGCGTCAGACCTGCACGCGGCGGCGGACGACGTCCACGATCCGCTCGACCGCCTCGTCGACCGGGACGCCGTTGTCCTGCGTGCCGTCGCGGAACCGGAAGCTGACGGCGCCCTTCTCGACGTCCTCGCCGCCGGCGATGAGCAGGAACGGCACCTTCGCCTTGGTGTGCGTGCGGATCTTCTTCTGCATCCGGTCGTCGGCGGCGTCGACCTCGACCCGCACCCCCTCGGCGCGCAGTCGCGCCGCGACGTCCTCCAGGTAGGGAGCGAAGTCGTTCGCGACGGGGATGCCGACGACCTGCACGGGCGCGAGCCACGGCGGGAAGGCGCCCGCGTAGTGCTCCAGCAGGACGCCGAAGAACCGCTCGATCGACCCGAAGAGCGCCCGGTGGATCATCACCGGCCGCTGCCGCGAGCCGTCCGGCGCCGTGTACTCCAGCTCGAAGCGCTCGGGCAGGTTGAAGTCGAGCTGGATCGTCGACATCTGCCACGTGCGCCCGATGGCGTCGCGCGCCTGGACGGAGATCTTCGGTCCGTAGAACGCCGCGCCGCCCGGGTCGGGCAGCAGCTCGAGCCCGGACGCCTCGGCCACCTCGGCCAGCGTGCGAGTCGCCTCCTCCCACGTGGCGTCGTCACCGACAAACTTGTCGGGGTCCTTCGTCGACAGCTCGAGGTAGAAGTCGTCGAGGCCGTAGTCCCGCAGCAGGTCCAGCACGAACCTCAGCAACGAGGTCAGCTCGTCGCGCATCTGCTCGCGGGTGCAGTAGATGTGCGCGTCGTCCTGCGTGAACCCACGGGCCCGCGTGAGGCCGTGCACGACACCCGACTTCTCGTACCGGTACACGGTCCCGAACTCGAAGAGCCGCAGCGGCAGCTCGCGGTAGGAGCGCCCGCGCGAGGCGTAGACGAGGTTGTGCATCGGGCAGTTCATCGGCTTGAGGTAGTAGTCCTGCCCGGGCTTGACGACCGCGCCCTCCTCGTCGAGGACGGCGTCCAGGTGCATCGCCGGGTACATGCCCTCGGCGTACCAGTCGAGGTGGCCGGAGACGCCGAACAGGTGCCCCTTGGTGATGTGGGGCGTGTTGACGAAGTCGTAGCCGGCGGCGACGTGCCGCCGCCGGGAGTAGTCCTCCATCTCCATCCGGACCACGCCGCCCTTGGGGTGGAAGACGGGAAGGCCGGAGCCGATCTCGTCGGGGAAGGAGAACAGGTCGAGCTCGGCGCCCAGCCGGCGGTGGTCCCGGCGCTCCGCCTCGGCGAGGCGCTCCTTGTAGGCGACCAGCTCGTCCTTGCTCGGCCACGCGGTGCCGTAGACCCGCTGCAGCTGCGGGTTCTTCTCGCTGCCCCGCCAGTACGCGGCGGCGGTGCGCATCAGCGACCAGCCGTTGCCGAGCACACGGGTGGAGGGCACGTGGGGACCACGGCAGAGGTCCTTCCAGGCGACCTCGCCGTCCCGGCGGACGTTGTCGTAGATCGTCAGCTCGCCGGCGCCCACCTCGGCGCCGGCGCCCTCCGCAGCCTGCTCGGCGCCGCCCTTCAGCCCGATGAGCTCGAGCTTGTAGGGCTCGTCGGCCAGCTCCGCGCGGGCCTCGTCGTCGGTGACGACGCGCCGCCGGAAGGTCTGGCCCTCCTTCACGATCCGCTGCATCACCGTCGAGAGGCGCTTGGTGTCCTCGGGCGTGAACGGCTCGGGGACGTCGAAGTCGTAGTAGAAGCCGTCCCGCACCGGCGGCCCGATGCCGAGCCGCGCCTCGGGGAACACCTCCTGCACCGCCTGCGCGAGCACGTGGGCGGTCGAGTGGCGCAGGACGGCGAGCCCCTCCTCGGAGTCGACCGTCACGGGCTCGACGACGTCCCCGTCGGCCAGCTCGTGGGCGAGGTCGCGCAGCTCGCCGTTCACTCGCGCGACGACCACCTCGCGCCGGTCACCGAACAGGTCGGCGGCGGTGGTCCCCTGCTCCACCGATCGCTCGTCGCCGGCGACGGACACGGTGAGCTGGGCGGGCACGGGGATCTCCTCCAGGAGCAGCGGCGCGGACATCGCGATGCTAGTGCCCGC
>JBKHXE010000028.1:0-30880 GCA_046566185.1 Actinomycetes bacterium
GCCGCCCTCGTGCGTCCGGGGCCCCCGCGGCCCGCGCCGGCGCGCATCCGCGATAGTCTGACGCGCGGCCCGCGCCGTGACCCGGCCGCACCCAGCAGCGGGCCGACGTGGCCCGCCACCACCATGCAGGAGGAAGTTTGCTCAGCGCATTCGCCCAGGCGTTCCGCACGCCTGACCTACGGCGCAAGCTGCTGTTCACGCTGGGGATCATGGCGATCTTCCGGCTGGGCACGTTCATCCCGGCCCCGGGGGTCTCCTACGTCAACGTCCAGCAGTGCCTGTCGCTGCAGGGCACGAGCGACCTCCTCGGCATGGTCAACCTCTTCAGCGGCGGTGCCCTCCTCCAGCTGAGCGTGTTCGCGCTGGGGATCATGCCGTACATCACGGCGAGCATCATCGTCCAGCTGCTGCGCGTGGTGATCCCGCGGTTCGAGGCGCTCCACAAGGAGGGCCAGACCGGCACCGCGAAGCTGACGCAGTACACGCGGTACCTGACGATCGCGCTGGCCGTGCTGCAGTCCACCACGTACGTCGCGGTGGCGCGGTCGGGCAACCTCTTCGGCGCAGCGGGCTCCGGTGCCCCGCCGGCCTGCCAGAACGTCATCCCCAACGACTCCCTCGTGACGATCCTGCTCATGGTCATCACGATGACCGCGGGCACCGGCCTCATCATGTGGCTCGGCGAGCTCATCACCGAGCGCGGCATCGGCAACGGCATGTCCCTGCTGATCTTCACCTCGATCGCGGCGACGTTCCCCACCCAGCTGTGGGCGATCGGCGAGACCCGGGGCTTCGACGTCATGGCGCTCGTCATCGGGGTCGGCCTCGTCATCGTGGCGCTCGTCGTCTTCGTGGAGCAGTCGCAGCGCCGCGTGCCGGTGCAGTACGCCAAGCGGATGGTCGGCCGCCGGATGTACGGCGGCACCAGCACCTACATCCCGATCAAGGTGAACATGGCCGGCGTCATCCCGGTCATCTTCGCCTCGTCGCTGCTGTACCTGCCGGCGCTGATCGCGCAGTTCAACGACGCGACGTCCGACTGGGTCGTGTGGGTGACGAACGTCTTCGTCACCGGCGACCACCCGGTCTACATCGTCACGTACTTCCTCCTCATCGTGTTCTTCACGTATTTCTACGTGGCGATCACCTTCAACCCCGACGAGGTGGCCGACAACATCAAGCGGGTCGGCGGCTTCATCCCGGGTATCCGTGCCGGACGACCGACGGCCGAGTACCTGGACTACATCCTCACCCGCATCACCCTGGCGGGGTCGCTGTACCTGGGGCTGGTCGCCCTCATCCCGCTGATCGCGCTCGTGCTCGTCGGCGCCACCCAGAACTTCCCGTTCGGCGGCACGTCGATCCTCATCGTCGTCGGCGTCGGCCTGGAGACCGTGAAGCAGATCGAGTCGCAGCTGCAGCAGCGTCACTACGAAGGGTTCCTCCGATGACACGCCTGGTCCTCCTCGGACCGCCCGGAGCCGGCAAGGGCACGCAGGCCAAGGCGCTCGCGCAGCGCCTGGACGTGCCGGCGATCTCCACCGGCGACATCTTCCGCGCCAACGTCGCCGAGGGCACCGAGCTCGGCCGCGAGGCGCAGCGCTACATGGACGCGGGGGAGTACGTCCCCGACTCGGTGACCAACGCGATGGTCGCGGACCGCCTGGCGCAGCCGGACGCCGCCAAGGGCTTCGTGCTCGACGGCTACCCGCGCACCGCCGCCCAGGTGGACGAGCTCGACCGGATGCTGGCGGCCGGCGGCGCCCGCCTGGACCGCGTCGTCGAGATCACCGCGGACGCCGACGAGGTCGTCGCCCGGCTCCGCAAGCGCGCCGAGATCGAGGGCCGCAGCGACGACACCGACGACGTCGTCCGGCGCCGCCTCGAGGTCTACGCCGAGCAGACCGCCCCGCTGACCGCGCTCTACGCCGAGCGAGGCCTGCTCGTGAGGGTCGACGGCCTCGGCGAGGTCGACGAGGTGACCGGGCGCATCCTCGCGGCGATCGGCCGCTAGGGCGCCGGTGTTCGGTCGCGAGCGGATCGAGTACAAGTCCCGCGAGCAGGTGCTGCTCATGCGACGGGCCGGCCTCGTCGTCGCCCGGGCCCTGGACGCCGTGCGCGAGGCGGTCAAGCCCGGCGTCACCACCGTGGAGCTCGACGCGGTGGCCGAGGACGTCATCCGCGCGGCCGGGGCGACGCCGTCGTTCAAGGGCTACCACGGCTTCCCCGCGTCGCTGTGCGTCTCCGTCAACGAGGAGGTCGTCCACGGCATCCCGGGGGAGCGGGTGGTCGCGGCCGGTGACGTCGTGTCCGTGGACTGCGGTGCGATCGTCGACGGCTGGCACGGCGACGCCGCCTTCAGCACGGTCGTGGACGCGGGGTCGGCCGGGACCGCGGAGGACGAGGCTCTCGTGGAGGCGACGCGGCGGGCCCTCTGGGCGGGCATCGCCGCCCTGCGCGTCGGCGGGCGGCTCGGCGACGTCGGCGCCGCGGTGGAGGACGCCGTCGCCGGCCGCTACGGCATCGTCGAGGGTTACGTCGGCCACGGCATCGGGACCGCGATGCACCAGGCGCCGGAGGTGCTCAACTACCGCACCCGCGAGCGCGGCGTCCGCCTGCGGGAGGGCCTGTGCGTCGCCGTCGAGCCGATGCTGGTGCGCGGCGACCCCGACACCACGGTCCTCGACGACGACTGGACCGTGGTGACCACGGACTCCTCGCGGGCCGCGCACTGGGAGCACACGGTCGCGCTCGGCGCCGACGGGCCGTGGGTGCTCACCGCCTTCGACGGCGGGGTGGAGGCCCTCGCCGGCCTCGGCGTCCGGGCCGCGCCGCTCGCTGACTGAGCGGGGCGGCCCGGCCAGGATTTCGTGCTGCCGCAGGTCATGCCGTAGGCTTGTGCGTCGGTTCACGAGCAACCACGTCCTCACCGTGCCCCGCGGCTGGTTCGGCACGGTCGGGACGCCGTCACGACGTGCGCCGAGACCGGTATGTCCCCGCTCCGGCGGGCCGAGAAGCTAAGCGAGGCCATGGCCAAGAAAGACGGAGTCATCGAGATCGAAGGCACCGTGGTGGAGGCACTGCCCAACGCCATGTTCCGGGTCGAGCTCTCCAACGGCCACAAGGTCCTCGCCCACATCTCGGGCAAGATGCGTCAGCACTACATCCGGATCCTCCCGGAGGATCGGGTGGTCGTCGAGCTCAGCCCGTACGACCTGACCCGCGGGCGCATCGTCTACCGCTACAAGTAAGCACACACCGGCGAGGGACACGATGAAGGTACAGCCGAGCGTCAAGAAGATCTGTGACAAGTGCAAGGTGATCCGCCGTCACGGGCGGGTCATGGTGATCTGCGAGAACCAGCGCCACAAGCAGCGCCAGGGCTGATCACCCTCACCACCGCAGTGCCCGACCCCCGGGGCCACGCCCCGGGACGACACCCCCGGTCCGGAGGCCGGGGACCCGCGCAGAACGTACGCGGGACAGGCACTGCACCAGACCTCCGGTGAACACCAGGAGAACCACGGACCATGGCACGTCTCGTCGGCGTCGACCTCCCCCGCGACAAGCGGCTCGAGGTCGCGCTCACGTACATCTACGGCATCGGTCGTACCCGCGCGCTGCAGGCCCTCTCGGCCACCGGCGTGAGCCCGGACCTGCGGGTCCGCGACATGGGGGACGCCGAGCTCGTCGCGCTGCGCGACTACATCGACGCCAACTACCAGGTCGAGGGCGACCTGCGTCGTGAGGTGGCCGCCGACATCCGCCGCAAGGTGGAGATCGGCTCGTACGAGGGCCTGCGGCACCGCCGTGGCCTCCCCGTGCGCGGCCAGCGCACCAAGACCAACGCGCGCACCCGCAAGGGCCCGAAGCGCACCGTGGCCGGCAAGAAGAAGGCCAAGAAGTAGTCACCGGCCCTCCCAGGCCATCCGCCCAGCGTTTCGCCAGAACCAGCCAGGAGAGAAGCAGCACATGCCTCCCAAGACCCGAGCAGCCGCCGGGGCGCGCCGTCCCCGCCGCAAGGAGAAGAAGAACGTCTCCCACGGCCAGGCGCACATCAAGAGCACGTTCAACAACACCATCGTCTCCATCACCGACCCCTCGGGCGCCGTGATCTCGTGGGCCTCCGCCGGCCAGGTCGGCTTCAAGGGCTCGCGCAAGTCGACGCCGTTCGCCGCGCAGATGGCCGCGGAGGCCGCCGCCCGCCGCGCCCAGGAGCACGGCATGCGCAAGGTCGACGTCTTCGTCAAGGGTCCCGGCTCCGGCCGTGAGACCGCGATCCGCTCGCTGACGGCCGCCGGCCTGGAGGTCGGGTCCATCTCGGACGTGACCCCCACGCCGCACAACGGCTGCCGCCCGCCCAAGCGTCGTCGCGTCTGACGCGCCCGACCAGAGCCTGAAGGAGACCCTGACTCATGGCGCGATACACCGGCGCTGACTGCAAGCGCTGCCGCCGAGAGAAGACCAAGCTGTTCCTCAAGGGCGCCAAGTGCGACTCGCCGAAGTGCCCGATCGAGATCCGTCCCTACCCGCCGGGCGAGCACGGCCGCGCGCGCACGAAGGAGAGCGAGTACCTCCTGCAGATGCGCGAGAAGCAGAAGGCCGCGCGCATCTACGGCGTCCTCGAGAAGCAGTTCCGCGGCTACTACGAGGAGGCGAACCGTCGTCCGGGCAAGACCGGCGAGAACCTGCTGCGCATCCTCGAGTCCCGCCTCGACAACGTCGTGTACCGGGCCGGCTTCGCCAAGTCCCGCGACATGGCACGCCAGCTGGTGCGCCACGGCCACTTCCTGGTCAACGGCAAGAAGGTCGACATCCCGAGCTACCGCGTGACCGAGAACGACATCGTCGAGGTCCGCGAGAAGTCCTGGGAGATGACGCCCTTCGTCATCGCCCGCGCCGAGGCCGGCGAGCGCACCGTGCCGGCGTGGCTCGAGGTCGTCCCGACCCGCATGCGGATCCTCGTGCACGGCCTGCCGGCCCGGCAGGTCATCGACACGCAGGTCCAGGAGCAGCTGATCGTCGAGCTCTACTCGAAGTGATCGTCCGCCGTCCCCGGTGCCCTGGCGCCGGGGACGGCAGCACCACCCCGGACGGCGGACCGAGTCCGTCCGGGCACTCGCACGGGTCATATGGCGGGCCCGGCAAGGAAGGAACCTCACCGTGCTCATCGCACAGCGCCCCACCCTCACCGAGGACGTCGTCTCCGAGCGTCGCTCGCGGTTCGCCATCGAGCCGCTCGAGCCGGGCTTCGGCTACACCCTCGGCAACTCGCTCCGGCGCACCCTGCTGTCCTCCATCCCCGGCGCGGCCGTCACGAGCCTGCGTATCGACGGCGTGCTGCACGAGTTCTCCACCGTGCCCGGCGTCAAGGAGGACGTCACCGAGATCATCCTCAACGTCAAGAACCTCGTCGTCTCGAGCGAGCACGACGAGCCGGTCGTCATGTACCTGCGCAAGCAGGGCCCGGGCACGGTCACCGCGGCCGACATCGCCCCGCCGGCCGGTGTCGAGGTGCACAACCCCGACCTGCACATCGCGACGCTGAACGCCAAGGGCAAGCTCGAGATGGAGCTCACCGTCGAGCGTGGCCGCGGCTACGTCTCTGCGCAGCAGAACAAGTCCGGGGATGCCGAGATCGGCCGCATCCCGGTGGACTCGATCTACTCGCCGGTGCTCAAGGTGACGTACAAGGTCGAGGCCACCCGCGTCGAGCAGCGCACCGACTTCGACCGTCTCGTCGTGGACGTCGAGACCAAGCCCTCCATGCAGCCGCGTGACGCCATGGCCAGCGCCGGCAAGACGCTGGTGGAGCTGTTCGGCCTGGCCCGGGAGCTCAACGTCGAGGCCGAGGGCATCGACATGGGCCCGTCGCCGACGGACGCCGCCCTGGCCGCAGACCTCGCGCTGCCGATCGAGGAGCTCGACCTCACGGTGCGCTCCTACAACTGCCTCAAGCGCGAGGGCATCCACACCGTCGGTGAGCTGACGGCGCGCAGCGAGGCCGACCTGCTGGACATCCGCAACTTCGGCGCGAAGTCCATCGACGAGGTGAAGGCCAAGCTGTCCGGCATGGGCCTGCAGCTCAAGGACAGCCCCCCCGGCTTCGACCCGAGCGCCGTCGTCGACACCTACGGGGACGACGACATGTCCTACGCCGAGGACGAGCAGTACTGAGGCACCCGAGCCGCGTCTGAGCCGTCGTCCCGGCGGCGGGACGACGCGGCCCCACCCGAGGAGATCACCACACCATGCCTACCCCCACCAAGGGCCCGCGGCTCGGCGGCGGTCCCGCGCACGAGCGGCTGCTGCTGGCCAACCTGGCCACCCAGCTCTTCGAGCACAAGCGGATCACCACGACGGAGGCGAAGGCGAAGCGGCTGCGTCCGCTCGCCGAGCGTCTCGTCACCTTCGCCAAGCGC
The DNA here is from genome assembly GCA_046566185.1 of Actinomycetes bacterium. Taxonomy (GTDB): domain Bacteria; phylum Actinomycetota; class Actinomycetes; order Actinomycetales; family SCSIO-59966; genus SCSIO-59966. The sequence goes on from JBKHXE010000028.1 coordinate 6,423, forward strand.
GGTGACCTCGCGTCGCGTCGCCGGGTGATGACCGTCGTCCGGGACAAGGGTGTCGTCCACGTGCTGTTCACCGAGATCGCCCCGGCGATGGCCGAGCGCAACGGTGGCTACACGCGGATCACCAAGATCGGCCCCCGCAAGGGTGACAACGCGCCGATGGCCGTCATCGAGCTCGTGCTCGAGCCGGTGTCCGCCAAGCAGGCCACGGTCCGTGAGGCGGAGGCCGCGACGAAGCGCGCCGCCGCCCCCGCCGCTGTCGCCGAGGAGGCGGCCGAGTCGCCGGAGAGCCCGGCGTCGGCCGACAGCCCGGTGTCGGCCGACAGCGCGGAGAGCCCCGGCTCGCCGGAGGAGGCCGAGGCCACCGAGGAGCAGGCCACCCAGGAGCAGGCGGCCGAGGAGCCGAAGGACGAGGACAAGGCCTGACCGGCCCCTCCGTCCCGCCGCGCGAGCCCGCCACCCCCGACGACGGGGGAGGCGGGCTCGTGCGCGTGCGCCTCGACCTGGCCTACGAGGGCACCGACTTCGCCGGGTGGGCGCGTCAGCCCGCTCTGCGCACCGTGCAGGGGACCCTCGAGGACGCCCTGGCCACCGTGCTGCGGCTGCCGGCGGCGCCCTCCGTCGTGGTGGCCGGGCGCACGGACGCCGGCGTGCACGCCACCGGCCAGGTCTGCCACGTCGACCTGCCCGAGCAGGCGTGGGCGGCCGCTCCCGGCCGGTCGTCGTCCGGGCCGGGCACCGCCCTGCGCCGCCGGCTCGCCGGCGTCCTGCCGCGCGACGTCGTCGTCCGGGAGGTGTCGGCCGCGCCCCCTGGGTTCGACGCCCGCTTCTCGGCGCTGCGCCGCCGCTACGCCTACCGGCTGTGCGACGACCCGGCCGGGGTGCCGCCGCTGCGGCGACGGGACGTCCTCGGCGTCCGCGGTCCGCTCGACGTCGCGGCGATGGACGAGGCTGCCCGGCGGCTGACCGGCCTGCACGACTTCGCGGCCTTCTGCCGGCCGCGAGAGGGCGCCACCACGGTGCGCACCCTGCTGGAGCACGGCTGGTCGCGCTCCGCCGAGGGGTTCGTCGAGGGCCGGGTCGTGGCCGACGCGTTCTGCCACTCGATGGTGCGGGCGCTGGTCGGCGCGGTGCTGCCCGTGGGCCAGGGACGACGCGCCGTCGGGTGGCCGGCCGAGGTGCTGGCCGCCGGACGCCGCGATCCCGCGGTCGCCGTGGTGCCCGCTCTCGGGCTCGTGCTGGAGGAGGTCGTCTACCCCGTCGAGGCCGAGCTGGCGCGTCGGGCGGAGCAGGCCCGGGCCCGCCGGGAGCCGCTCGGGTCGTGGCCGGAGCCCCCGGGTGGCATGGTCGAGGTATGAGCGAGAACGACAACGTCAGCGAGACCGTCGGCGTGCCCCCGGACGACGCGGCCGACGACCTGCTGGAGCGGGCGACCGGTGAGGACGTCGACAGCGTCCTGGACGAGGGCTACTCGCCGCCGGAGAAACCGCTCGGCATCGACCGGTTCGGCACCACGCTCGAGGAGGAGCGTCAGGGGGAGAGCCTCGACCAGCGGCTGGCCCAGGAGGAGCCGGAGGTACCGGTCGAGGCGACCGACGCCGGCGGCGCCCGCGGCATCCGGGCGCCGCAGGAGGCGGACTGGTCAGACCTCGGCGAGGCCGACGGCCTCGACGACGGCGAACTGCTCGACGACCAGGTAGGGGACCGCCGCGCCGGCCGCCTCGTCGAGTACGACGAGGGCGCGCACACCGACAGCGAGAAGGACGCGGTCGCGTTGGACGTCGGCATCGACGGCGGCGCCGCGTCGGCCGAGGAGGCCGCGATGCACATCGTGGACGAGACGGACCGCCCCTGAAGCTCCTTGCACGGTGCCGGCGCGCACCGTCGCGGTGCGCGTCCAGGAGTGAGCTGGGAGTCAGCACTCGGGAGTGAGCCTCGCGGGCCGTCGGGACGCGTTTTGACCGTCCCGACGGCCCCCTAGTACCCTGACGAGTCGTTGTGTGCCCGGGCCAGCGTGCCCGGGCCTCCACCGGTGCCCTCCTCGCCTCCCCGCAGGTCGAGGCGCCGGTCGGCGACACCGCAGAAGAACCGCAAGAAACTCGAGCGAAGGCTGACCACCGTGCGCACGTACACCCCCAAGCCCGGCGACGTCGAGCGTCAGTGGCACGTCATCGACGCCACCGACGTGGTGCTCGGTCGGCTGGCCAGCCACACCGCGCACCTGCTGCGCGGCAAGCACAAGCCGGTCTTCGCGCCGCACGTCGACACCGGTGACTTCGTCATCATCGTCAACGCCGACAAGGTGGCCCTCTCCGGCAGCAAGCGGGAGCAGAAGAAGGCCTACCGCCACTCCGGCTACCCCGGTGGCCTGCGCGCGGTGACCTACGGCGACCTGCTCGACAAGCACCCCGAGCGCGCGGTGGAGAAGGCCGTGCGCGGGATGCTCCCGAAGAACAGCCTCGGCCGCCAGATGCTGCGCAAGCTCAAGGTCTACGCCGGCCCCGAGCACCCGCACACCGCGCAGCAGCCGAAGCCGTTCCAGATCACGCAGGTCGCGCAGTAACGGCGACGCCCGCTGCGCCCATCACGAGCCGTACCGAGGAGAACCGTGGCCACCGAGCCCACCGTGACCGACGCCGAGAGCGTCGACGACGCCCCGAGCAGCTACTCGACGACCACCCCGGGCACCCCGGGCGCCGGGTCGAGCATCACCGCTCCCGGCGGTGCCACCGGCCGCCGCAAGGAGGCCGTCGCGCGCGTCCGCCTGGTCCCCGGCAGCGGCCGCTGGACCATCAACGGGCGTGACCTGGAGGGTTACTTCCCGAACAAGGTGCACCAGCAGCTCGTCAACGAGCCGTTCCGGGTGACCGAGCTCGAGGGCCGCTTCGACGTCATCGCCCGCATCGACGGCGGCGGCAGCTCCGGCCAGGCCGGCGCGCTGCGCCTCGGCATCGCCCGGGCGCTCAACGAGATCGACGCCGAGGCCAACCGCCCGGCGCTGAAGAAGGCCGGCTTCCTCTCGCGCGACGCCCGCGTCAAGGAGCGGAAGAAGGCCGGTCTCAAGAAGGCCCGCAAGGCCCCGCAGTACAGCAAGCGCTGACCGCGGCGCTGCACCGCAGCGCTCGACACGCCAGTCACCCACGGCCCCGGGGGTCCGCTCCCGGGGCCGTCGGTGTCTTCACGACCCGGGAGGACCTGTGCCCCGACTGTTCGGTACGGACGGCGTGCGAGGGCTCGCCAACGTCGACGTCACGGCGGAGCTGGCGCTGGACCTGTCCGTCGCCGCGGCCCACGTGCTCGGTGACGCCGGCGCCTTCGAGGGCCACCGGCCGCGCGCCGTCGTGGGCCGCGACCCCCGCGCGTCCGGCGAGTTCCTGTCCGCCGCGGTGACGGCGGGGCTCGCGAGCGCAGGCGTGGACGTCGACGACGTCGGCGTGCTGCCGACCCCGGCCGTCGCCTTCCTCGTCGGCGCCAGCGGCGCGGACCTCGGCGTCATGCTGTCGGCGTCCCACAACCCGATGCCCGACAACGGCATCAAGTTCTTCGCCCGTGGTGGGCACAAGCTGCCCGACGAGGTCGAGGACCAGATCGAGCGCCGGCTGCGCGAGGACTGGCAGCGGCCGACGGGTTCCGCGGTCGGGCGGATCCGCAGCGACGGCAGCGGCGGTCCTCAGTACGTGGAGCACGTCGTCTCCACGCTGCGGCACCGCCTCGACGGACTGACCGTCGTGGTGGACTGCGCGCACGGGGCGGCCTCCGAGGTGGGTCCGGCTGCCCTGCGGGCTGCCGGCGCCGAGGTCGTCGTCATCGGCGCCGAGCCGGACGGGCTCAACATCAACGACGGCTACGGGTCGACGCACCTGGAGAAGCTGCAGGCCGCCGTCCTCGAGCACGGGGCGGACGCCGGCATCGCCGTCGACGGGGACGCCGACCGCTGCCTCGCCGTCGACGCCACCGGCGCCGTCGTGGACGGCGACCAGATCATGGGGATCCTGGCCGTCGCCCTGGCGGAGCGCGGGGAGCTCGACGGCCGCACCCTGGTCACGACGGTGATGAGCAACCTGGGGCTGCGGCTCGCGATGGACGAGGCCGGCATCGCGACCGTGCAGACCGCGGTCGGCGACCGGTACGTCCTCGAGGAGATGCGCCGCGGCGGCTACTGCCTGGGGGGTGAGCAGTCCGGGCACGTGCTGATGCTGCGTCACCAGACCACCGGTGACGGCGTCCTGACCGGGCTGCACCTGCTGGCCCGCGTCGCCGAGACCGGCCGGCCGCTGGCCGAGCTCGCCGCCGGCGTCCCGCGGCTGCCGCAGGTACTGGTCAACGTCGAGGGCGTGGACAAGTCGCGCGCCGACGACGAGCAGGTGCTCGCCGCCGTCGCCGCGGCCGAGGCCGAGCTCGGCGAGACCGGCCGCGTCCTGCTGCGCCCGTCCGGCACCGAGCCACTCGTGCGCGTCATGGTCGAGGCCGCGGACGCCGGGCAGGCGCAGGCGGTCGCCGACCGGCTCGCGGGCGTCGTCAGGGAGCGGCTCGCGCTGGACTGATGACGGGTCAGGCGCCGGGCGGCGCTGCCGGACGTCACAGCTTCCGCAGGCGCACGCCCTTGACCGAGTGGTCGGGCCCCTTGCCCAGCACGAGGGTCGCCCGGCCCCGCGTGGGCAGGACGTTCTCGACGAGGTTGCGCTCGTTGATGTCGCGCCAGATCTGCTCGGCGCGGGCGACCGCCTGCTCGTCGGAGAGGGACGCGTAGCGGCGGAAGTACGACTCCGGCCGGCTGAACGCGGTCCGTCGCAGCTCGAGGAAGCGCTCGACGTACCAGCGGCGCACGTCCTCGGTGCGGGCGTCGACGTAGATCGAGAAGTCGAAGAAGTCGCTGACGGCCAGGCCCTGCCGCCCGTCGGACCGGGGCCGTGCCGGCTGCAGCACGTTGAGGCCCTCCACGATGAGGACGTCGGGCCGGCGGATGACGACCTCGGCGCCCGGGACGATGTCGTACGTGAGGTGCGAGTACACGGGTGCACGGACCTCCGGCGCGCCGGACTTCACCGACGTGACGAAGCGCAGCAGCGCCCGCCGGTCGTACGACTCGGGGAACCCCTTGCGGTGCATGAGGTGGCGGCGCTCGAGCTCGGCGTTGGGGTAGAGGAAGCCGTCGGTGGTGAGCAGCTCGACACGCGGGGTGTCGGGCCACCGGGCGAGCAGCTCGCGCAGGATGCGGGCCGTCGTCGACTTGCCGACGGCGACCGAGCCCGCGATGCCGATGACGAACGGCGTGCGGGCGGGCGCCTCGCCGAGGAAGGTCGTCGTCGCGGCGTGCAGGCTGTCGACGCCGGCGACGTAGAGGTTGAGCAGCCGCGACATCGGCAGGTAGACCTCGGCGACCTCGGCGAGGTCGATGCGCTCACCGAGGCCGGAGAGGCGTTCGACGTCGGCGTCCGTGAGGGGCAGCGGGGTCGACGCGGCGAGCCGGCTCCAGGTCTGGCGGTCGAGGTGCACGTACGGCGACGCAGCCGTGCCGCTGCCGCTCACGGCTCCGGCTGTCGTCGACGACACCCTGGCATTGTGCCGTGGCCGGCGTCACGCGGCGGCTCGGTGGGCGCCGTCCGGTCGTTACGCTGGCGTCCATGTGCGGGATCGTGGGATACGCGGGCCGGGACTCGGCTGACCGGCAGGCCGTGGACGTCGTCCTCGAGGGGCTGCGTCGACTCGAGTACCGCGGGTACGACTCGGCGGGCATCGCGGTGCTCGCGGACGGCGAGGTGGCCAGCGCCAAGCGGGCGGGCAAGCTGGCGAACCTCGTGGAGGCGCTGGACGCCGAGCCGTTGCCGAAGAGCGTGACCGGCATCGGCCACACCCGCTGGGCGACGCACGGCGCGCCGACGGACGAGAACGCCCACCCGCACCACGGTGGTGACGACGGCCGGGTCGCCGTGATCCACAACGGGATCATCGAGAACTTCGCCCGGCTCAAGGCCGAGCTCGTCGACGACGGCGCACAGTTCGCGAGCGAGACCGACACCGAGGTGGCGGCCCACCTGCTGGCGCGTGCCTACGACGCCACCGGCGACCTGAGCGAGGCGATGCGGCAGGTGTGTCGGCGCCTCGAGGGCGCGTTCACGCTGCTCGCCGTCCACGCCGACGCGCCCGGCACGGTGGTGGGCGCACGCCGCAACTCCCCGCTCGTCGTCGGGCTCGGGGAGGACGCGAACTACCTGGGCTCCGACGTCGCCGCGTTCATCGCGCACACCCGCGAGGCCATCGAGCTGGGGCAGGACCAGGTCGTCACCATCACGCCCGACAGCGTCGAGATCACCGGCTTCGACGGCGCCCCCGCCGAGGGCAAGCGCTACCACGTCGACTGGGACGCGGCGGCCGCGGAGAAGGGTGGCTACCCCTCGTTCATGGCCAAGGAGATCAACGAGCAGCCGCACGCGGTCGCCGACACCCTGCTGGGCCGCACGGACGCCGAGGGCAACCTCGTGCTGGACGAGCTCCGGGTCGACGAGTCGGTGCTGCGTGCCGTCGACAAGATCGTCGTCGTGGCCTGCGGGACGGCGTCCTACGCCGGCCAGGTCGCCAAGTACGCGATCGAGCACTGGTGCCGGATCCCGACGGAGGTCGAGCTCGCGCACGAGTTCCGCTACCGCGACCCGGTCGTCAACGCCAAGACCCTGGTGGTGGCCATCTCGCAGTCCGGCGAGACGATGGACACGATCATGGCGGTGCGGCACGCCCGCGAGCAGGGCGCCCGGGTCATCGCCATCTGCAACACCCACGGGTCGACGATCCCCCGGGAGTCCGACGGCGTCCTCTACACGCACGCCGGCCCGGAGGTCGCCGTCGCCTCGACGAAGGCGTTCCTCGCCCAGATCACGGCGACGTACCTGCTGGGGCTGTACCTGGCCCAGCTGCGCGGCAACAAGTACCGCGACGAGGTGCGCGAGATCCTCGGCCAGCTGCAGCTGATGCCCGAGAAGATCCAGAAGGTCCTCGACGGTCTCGACCACGTCCGGCAGATCGCGCGCTGGATGGCCGACACGCAGTCCGTGCTCTTCCTCGGCCGGCACGTCGGCTTCCCGGTGGCCATGGAGGGGGCGCTCAAGCTCAAGGAGCTCGCCTACATCCACGCCGAGGGCTTCGCGGCGGGCGAGCTCAAGCACGGGCCGATCGCGCTGATCGAGCCGGGGCAGCCGGTCTTCGTCGTCGTCCCGTCACCGCGTGGCCGCGACTCGCTGCACGCGAAGATCGTCTCCAACATCCAGGAGATCCGCGCCCGCGGCGCCCGCACGCTCGTCATCGCCGAGGAGGGCGACGACGACGTCCTGCCCTACGCCGACGAGGTGATCCGGGTGCCGCAGACCCCGACGCTGCTGGCCCCGCTGGTGACCACCGTTCCGCTGCAGGTGTTCGCCTGCGAGCTGGCCACTGCCAAGGGCCTCGACGTCGACCAGCCGCGCAACCTGGCCAAGTCCGTCACCGTCGAGTGACCCCTCGAGGGAGGGGGCGGAGGTGAGCAGGCGGTGATCGTCGGGGTCGGCATCGACGTCGTCGACGTGGAGCGCTTCACGCGGTACCTCGAGCGCACCCCCGCGCTGGCCGACCGGCTGTTCACGGACGTCGAGCGGCACCTGCCGCCGGCGTCCCTGGCGGCGCGGTTCGCCGCGAAGGAGGCCGTCGCCAAGGCGCTCGGGGCGCCGGTCGGGCTGCGCTGGCTCGACTGCACGGTGCACCGCGGCGAGGACGGGCGCCCGCACCTCGACGTCACCGGCACCGTCGCCGACCGGGCGACCGAGCTCGGCGTCGACACGTTCCACCTCTCGCTGTCGCACGACGCCGGCATCGCCTCGGCCGTGGTCGTCGCCGAGCGGCGCGCGCCGTCGTGATCCGGGCGTACGCGGTGGACGACGTCCGCCGGGCCGAGCACGTCGCGCTGGCGACGGTGCCCGAGGGCGCGCTCATGCAGCGGGCGGCGGCCGGGCTCGCCGCCCACACGGCACGGGTGCTGCGCGAGCGGACCGGCGGCGTCACCGGCCGCCGGGTCGTCGTCCTCGCGGGGGCCGGCAACAACGGCGGCGACGCGCTGTGGGCGGGCGCCCGGCTGGCGCGTCGGGGGGCCAGGGTGCGCGCCGTCGCCGCGGCCGGCCGCGTGCACGAGGAGGGGCTGGCGGCCCTGCGCGCCGCGGGGGGCAGGCTCCTGGACGGCGAGCCGGCGGACGCCGCGCTCGCCCGCGCCGACGTCGTCCTCGACGGGCTCGTCGGGCTGGGCGGCTCGCCCGGTCTGCGGCAGCGGGCCGCCACCCTCGTCGCGCGGGTGCCGCCGACCGCGGCGGTCGTCGCCGTGGACCTGCCGAGCGGCGTGGACCCCGACACCGGGGAGACCCCCGGCGGGCACGTCCGCGCCGACGTCACCGTCACCTTCGGCGTCCCCAAGGCGTGCCTGCTGCTGCCGCCCGCGGCCGAGGCCGCCGGCGAGGTGCGCGTCGTCGACATCGGCCTGGCCACCGCTGACCTCGGCGCTCCCGTGGTCGAGACCCTGCAGCCCGCCGACGTCGCCGGGCGCTGGCCGGTCCCCGGCCCGGACGACGACAAGTACCGCCGCGGCGTGCTCGGCGTCGTGGCCGGCGGCGCCGCGTACACCGGGGCCGCCGTGCTGTGCGCCGGTGCCGCCGTCCGGGCGGGCGCGGGGATGGTCCGCTACGTCGGCCCGCGGGCCCCCACCGACCTCGTGCGAGCCCGGTGGCCCGAGGTGGTACCCGGGACCGGGCGCGTGCAGGCCTGGGCGCTCGGGTCCGGCGTCGTCCCCGAGGACGACGACCAGCGTCCGGCCGTCGAGGAGGCGCTGGCCGGCGACCTGCCGTGCGTCGTCGACGCCGGCGCCCTGGCGCTGCTGCCCGGCTCCCGCCGTGCCCCCACCCTGCTCACCCCGCACGCCGGCGAGCTGGCCCGCCTGCTCGCCGGCCTCGGTCACGGCGTCGACCGCCGTGACGTCGAGGCGCGGCCCCTGCACCACGCCCGGCTGGCGGCCGAGAGCACCGGCGCGACCGTGCTGCTCAAGGGTGCGACGTCCCTCGTCGTCACCCCCGAGGGTCGCGTGCGCGCGCAGCGCGGCGGGCCGCACTGGCTCGCGACGGCCGGCTCCGGCGACGTGCTCGCCGGGCTCTGCGGTGTCCTGCTCGCGGCCGGGCTCGACCCGCTGGACGCGGGCAGCCTCGCCGTCCTCGCCCACGGCGCCGCCGGCGCGCTGGCCTCCGGCGGCGGCCCGCTGAGCGCCGGGTCGCTCCTGGACGCCGTCCCCGGGGCGCTGACCGCGCTGCTGGCCGGCGCCTGGGACAATGACCGGCGATGACTTCCCCCGTCACCAGCGAGCACCTCACCGGCTACGCCGGCGAGGTCGTCGTCGACCTCGACGCGATCCGCGGCAACGTCGCGGCGCTCGTCGAGCACGCCCGCGGCGCCGCCGTGATGGCCGTCGTGAAGGCGGACGCGTACGGGCACGGGCTGCTGCCCTCCGCCCGGGCCGCGCTCGCCGGCGGCGCCACGTGGCTCGGGGTCGCGCAGGTCGCCGAGGCGCTCGCGCTGCGGGCCGCCGGAGTCCACGCCCGGGTCCTCTGCTGGCTCTACGCCCCCGGAGGCGACCTCGCCTCCGCCGTCGCGGCGGACGTCGACGTCTCGGTCGGCGCACCCTGGGCGCTCGCCGAGGCGGTCGCCGCCGCGCGGACGTCGGGCCGGCCGGCGCGCGTGCACCTCAAGGCGGACACCGGGCTGGGCCGGGGCGGCTGCCCTCCGGAGCAGTGGCGCGAGCTCGTCGAGGCGACGCTGCGCGCGCAGTCCGAGGGCGCCGTCCGGTTCGTCGGGGTGTGGTCGCACCTCGCGTTCGCCGACGCGCCCGACCACCCGACCGTGCGCCGGCAGGCCGCGGCGATGACCGAGGCGGTGGACGTCGCGACACGGGCCGGCGCCGACCTGGAGGTGCGGCACCTGGCGAACTCGGCCGCCGTCCTCACCACCCCCGAGGTGCACCTCGACCTCGTGCGGCCGGGGCTGGCCGTCTACGGCCTGTCGCCGGTGCCGGACCTCGGTGCGCCGGCCGACTACGGCCTGCGCCCGGCGATGACCGTGCGCAGCAGGCTGGCGCTGGTGAAGCGCGTCCCGGCGGGGCACGGGGTCTCCTACGGGCACGCGTACACGACGTCCGAGCCGACCACGCTGGGCCTGGTGCCGCTCGGCTACGCGGACGGCGTGCCGCGGCACGCGTCCGGCTCCGGCCCGCTGCTCGCCGCCGGCCGTCGCGTCACGGTCGCCGGCCGGGTCTGCATGGACCAGGTGGTCGTCGACCTCGGCCCCGACGCGGACGACGTCCGGGCCGGCGACGAGGTGGTGCTCTTCGGGCCGGGGTCGGCGGGGGAGCCGACGGCGCAGGACTGGGCCGACGCCGCCGGGACGATCAGCTACGAGATCGTCGCGCGGATGAGCGGCCGGCTGCCGAAGCGGTACGCCGGGGAGGTGCCGGGGTGAGGCGCACCAGCCTCGTCTCGCTCGGCGTCGGCCTCGCCGCCGCAGGGGTCGGGGCCGCGATCGGCACCGCCGCGGAGCGGCTCGCGGTGGGCCGCCCGCTGCTCTCCCGCGGTGGCGACTCGCGGTCCGGCCACCACGCCGAGGGCCAGCCGCTGGGAGCCCTGCACTCCCCGCCGACCCCGGTGACCGCCGACGACGGCACCGTGCTGTACGCCGAGGTCGACGAGCCGGACGAGCCCGTCGACGACCTCACCGTCGTCTTCAGCCACGGGTACTGCCTCAGCCTGGACTCCTGGCACCACCAGCGGGCCGCGTTTCGGGGCCGGTACCGCATGGTGTTCTGGGACCAGCGCGGCCACGGTCGCTCCCAGCGTGGTCCGGAGGACTCGGCGAACGTCGACCAGCTCGGCCGCGACCTGGGCCGGGTCATCGAGGCGACGGCGCCGACCGGGCGCCTCGTCCTCGTCGGGCACTCGATGGGCGGCATGACGGTGATGTCGTACGCGGCGCACCACACCGAGGAGTTCGGCGACCGCGTCATCGGGGCGGCCCTGCTGAGCACCAGCTCCGGCGGCCTCTCCTCGGTGGACTTCGGGCTCAACCGGCTCGGCACCGCCGTGCAGCGCCTGGGACCGGCCGCGCTCTCGCTGCTGGCACGCCGTCCGGGGCTGGTCGAGCGGGGGCGCCGCATCGGCTCGGACCTCGAGCAGGTGCTCGTGCGCCGCTTCTCGTACGTGTCGGACGTCGACGAGGAGCTGGTCCGGTTCACCGCCGACATGATCGCGTCGACCCGCATCGAGGTCGTCAGCGACTTCTTCCCGACCTTCAGCGCGCACGACAAGCGCGAGGCGCTGGCCGCCCTCGACGGCATCGAGACGCTCGTGCTCGTCGGGGACGACGACCTGCTGACCCCGGCCGACCACAGCGAGGACATCGTCAGGCTCGTACCGCACGCCGAGCACGTCGTCGTCCGGGACGGCGGCCACCTCGTCATGCTGGAGCACCCCGAGGTGGTCACGCCGCACCTGCAGGCGCTGATCGAGCGGGCCCGCCGGTCGGGCGCCCGAGCGGGTGCCGGCTCCGGCGGCGACGACGACGGAGGGGGTCGCCGTCGTACCGTGGGCCGCCGCCGGAGACCGGCGGCGCAGGACCGACGTGGGAGGTGACGTGGCGGGAGCGCACCGCGGGAGGGCGGCGTCGCTGGAGCCGGTGGACGAGTGCACGGTGCTCGCGGCCACGCCGGACGACATGCGCGACCTCGGACGGCGCGTGGCCCGGCTGCTGCGGGCCGGCGACCTCGTCGTCCTCACCGGTGACCTGGGGGCCGGCAAGACGACGTTCACCCAAGGGCTCGGCGAGGGGCTGGGCGTGCGGGGGCAGGTGACGTCGCCGACGTTCGTCATCGCGCGGGTGCACCCCTCGACGGTGGGCGGTCCGCCGCTGGTCCACGTCGACGCGTACCGGCTGGGCAGCATCGAGGAGGTCGACGACCTGGACCTCGACGCGTCGCTGGCCGAGTCCGTGACGGTCGTCGAGTGGGGTGAGGGCCTGGTGGAGGACCTGTCGACCGACCGCCTCGAGGTGCGGCTGCGCCGCCCGCGCGGGGACGACGCCGACGACCCGGGGGACGGCGCGCAGCCGCGCACCCTGCACCTGGCCGGCGTCGGCGAGCGCTGGAAGGGCGTCGCGCTGCCGGGGTCCTGCTGACGAGCGGCTAGCCTGCCCGTCGTGCTGCTCCTGGGGATCGACACGTCGGCCGCCGTCGGCGCGTGCCTGCACGACGGGACGGCGGTCCTCGCCGAGGCGCACGAGTACGACCCGCGTCGGCACGCCGAGCTGCTGACGCCGATGGTCACCGACGCCCTCGAGCGCGCCGGCCGGCAGCGAGGAGACCTCACCGGGGTCGCGGTGGGTGTCGGCCCCGGGCCGTTCACCGGGCTGCGCGTCGGCCTGATGACGGCGCGCGTGCTCGGGCTGACGCTCGGCGTCCCCGTGCACGGCGTGTGCAGCCTCGACGCGCTCGCGGCCGAGGCGGCCGGCGCCGACGACCTCGCAGGCGGCTTCGTCGTCGCCACCGACGCGCGGCGCCGCGAGGTCTACTGGGCGCGCTACGACGGAGCCGGCAGGCGCGTCGACGGCCCGCACGTCGGCCCGCCCGCCGAGGTCGACCGTCGGGGCCTGCCGGCCGTCGGCCGCGGAGCGGTCGCCTACCGGGAGGTGCTGCCCGGGCCCGACGGCCCGCTCGACGCCCGCGCCGCCCACGTCGCGGCGATCGCGGCCCGTGCACTGGCAGACAGCGCGCCCGCCGGCGGCACCGCGCTGCTTCCGCCCGAGCCGCTGTACCTGCGGCGTCCGGACGCCGTCGAGCCCGGCCGCCGCAAGTCGGTGCTGCCCTGACGCCCTCGCCGGCCCGGGGGACGGCCGCGGAGCAGGCCCGGCGGCGCGCGCTGCGGCGGATGAAGGCCGTCGCCACCGGCCTGCTCGTCGTCGCCGCCCTGGTGTACGTCGTGGCCCGTCGTGCCGAGGAGGCCGGGGCTGCGCCCTGGATGGGGTTCGTGCGGGCGGCGGCCGAGGCGGGAATGGTCGGCGGGCTCGCCGACTGGTTCGCCGTCACCGCACTGTTCCGCCGACCCCTCGGCCTGCCGATCCCGCACACGGCGTTGGTCCCCACCCGCAAGGACGCCCTGGGCGACTCGCTGGGGGAGTTCGTCGGGACCCACTTCCTGGCCGAGGAGGTCGTCCGGGAGCGGGTGGGCTCGGCGGGCGTCACGGCCCGGGTCGGTGCCTGGCTGGCGACTCCGGCGGGCGCCGAGCGGGTGACCCGCGAGGCGGCGTCCCTCGCCCGCGGGGCGCTCGTCGTCCTGCAGGACGACGACGTGCAGGACCTGCTGGAGCGGACCGTGCTGCGCCGCCTGGCCGAGGTCCCGGTCGGGCCGCCGGCCGGGCGGCTGCTCGCCGGCGTGGTGGCCGACGGCTCGCACCGCGGGCTCGTCGACGCCGTCGCCGACCACGCCGTCGCGTGGCTGCACGACCACCGGGACGACGTCGAAGCCCTCGTGCGGCGGCAGGCGCCGACGTGGTCGCCGCGCCTGGTGGACGAGATGGTCGCCGCCAAGGTCGTCGCCGAGGTGACGCGGTTCGCCACCGCCGTGCGCGACGACCCCGAGCACCCGCTGCGCCGCTCGCTGGACGCCTGGCTGGTGGCCCTGGCGCGCGACCTGCGCGACGACCCGCGGGTGCGCGAGCGGGCCGACGTCCTCGCGGCCCGGCTGCTCGACCACCCGCAGGTCCGGACGTCGGTGGGGGAGCTGGGGGCGACGGTGCGGCGGCTGGTGCTCGAGGCGGTCGACGACCCGGGGTCGGCGCTGCGGCAGCGCGCGCGGGAGACCGTGCTCGACCTCGGCCGCCGGCTGGTGGCGGACGACGGGCTCCGCGCGAAGGCCGACCGGTGGATCGAGGACGCCGTCGCTCACGTGGCGACCACCTACTCCGCCGAGCTCACGACGACGATCACCGAGACCGTCCGGCGCTGGGACGGCGTGGAGGCGGCACGGCGCATCGAGACCCAGGTCGGCCGCGACCTGCAGTTCGTGCGGGTCAACGGCACGGTCGTCGGTGCGCTGGTCGGCATCGTGCTGCACGCCGTCGGGGTGTGGCTGTGATCGGTGTGCCGACGAGGAGGAAGCGGGGGGGCCGACGCCGCACGGACGGCGTTCTGGGACCGGCGTTCCTCCCCGTCGCGACGATCAGCCGGCGGCGGTGACGCGCCCGCGCAGGTGCGCGCGGCCGGACGGCGACCGCAGCAGCAGATCGGCGCCGGACCTGTCCGCCCGGGACGCCAGCTCGACCGTCGACGGCAGCAGCACCGGCGCCCGGAACGAGGCCTCGTAGACGACGGCGTCCGGCAGCCGGCCCTCGAGCGTCGCGGCGCACGCGGCGGCCGACCACATGCCGTGGGCGATCGTCCGCGGGAACCCGAACGCCTTGGCGGCGAACCGGTTGAGGTGGATGGGGTTCAGGTCACCGGAGACGGCGGCGTACCGCCGTCCGAGGTCCGCGGGCAGCCGCCACACGGCGGTGGTGGGCAGGTCATCGGCGACCTCGACGTCCGCGGCCGGCGCATTCCCGACGCCCCCACCCCTCCGCAGGTAGGTGCTGGACGACGTCCAGACGACCTCGCCGCCGACGCTCACCGCGGTGTGCAGGTGGACCGTGCGGCCGCGCGGGTGCGGGTCGGGACCGCTCGCGTGCACCTCGACGTCCAGCGGCTCGTGGACGCCGACCGCACGGCGCTGCTCGATGCGGTTGCCGATGTGCACCAGGCCGGTGGCGGAGAACGGGAAGTCGCGCTGCGCCAGCACCGCCATCTGCAGCGGGAACCCGAGCAGGTGGGGGTAGGTCAGCGGCAGCGCGGCGCGCACGGTGAAGCCGCACAGCCGGGCGTACTCGCTGACGTGCCGGACGTCGGTCCGCGTGCCCTCCAGCCGGAACGCGCGGCCGGGGACGGTGGTGCCGCGGTGCGGCAGCGCGGCGCGCAGGTACAGCGGCAGCCGCGCCGGGCGGCGGTCGAAGGTGGTGGGCGTCGGCATCGTCGCGTCACGCCCCGATCAGCGCCTGGCCGCACACCCGCACGACGTTGCCGGTGACGCCGGACGACGCCGGGCCGGCCAGCCAGGCGACGGTCTCCGCGACGTCCACCGGCTGACCGCCCTGCAGCAGCGAGCTGAGCCGGCGGCCGGCCTCGCGGATCGCCAGCGGCACCGTGGCGGTCATCTGCGTCTCGATGAAGCCCGGCGCGACCGCGTTGACGGTGATGCCGCGGTCGGCGAGGTCTCCGGAGAGGCGGTCCACGATGCCGATGACGCCGGCCTTCGACGTCGCGTAGTTCGTCTGGCCGTTGTTGCCGGCGATGCCCGCGACGGAGGAGACGCCGACCACCCGCCCGCCCGCGCCGAGCAGTCCGTCGGCGACCAGCTCGCTCGTGATGTGCAGCGGGGCGGTGAGGTTGACGGCGATCACCTGCCGCCAGTCGTCCTCGCGGAGGTTGACCAGCCGCCGGTCGCGGGTGATACCGGCGTTGTGGACGACCGCGTCCAGGTGACCGTGGTGGTCCCGCACGTGGCGGGCGAGGCGGGCGGCGGCGTCCGGCGCGGTGACGTCGAGCGGGAGGTAGCTGCCGCCGGTGCGCCGTGCGACCTCCGCGAGGGCCGACGCGGCGGCGGGGACGTCGACCGCCACGACGGTGGCGCCGTCCCGGCCGGCGGTGGCGGCGATCGCCTCGCCGATGCCCCGCGAGGCGCCGGTGACCGCGACCACGCTGCCCGCCAGCGGGGCGTCCCAGTCGGCGACGTCGTCCGGGCCCTCGACGTCGGTGGTCACCTCGACGACCTGGCCGGAGACGAAGGCCGACCGCGCCGACAGCAGGAACCGCAGCGGCGACGCGAGCCGGCCGTCGGCGCCCCGGCCGACGCGCAGGAGCTGGGACGTCGAGCCGCGTCCGCCGACCTCCTTGCCGACCGACCGGGTGAAGCCCTCCAGGGCGCGCTGGACGACGGCCTCCTCGGCGCAGTCCGCCTCGGCGGGCCGCGTGCCGAGGACGACGACGCGACCGCACGGGCGCAGCCGGCGCAGCACGGGGGAGAAGAACCGGTGCAGCTCGGTGAGGGCGTCGGTCGTGGCGATGCCGGTGGCGTCGAGCACCAGGGCGCCGTAGCGGGTGTCGCCGTCGTCGGTCGTGGCGACCGAGGCGCCGGCGTCGTCGAGGACGGCGCGCAGCGCGCGCTCGAGGTGGCCGCCCGCGGTACCCCCGAGCAGCACCGGCCCGGTCGTCAGCGGCTCACCGCGAGCGTGCCGGCGCAGCGTCGGCGGCGCCGGCAGGCCGATGCGGGGCAGGACGGCGCGTCCGGCGGGGGAGGCGGCGAGTGCGGCGTAGCGATCCACGGTGTTACCGTAACTTTCTGTGTAACTGGCTGTCGACTCTGGGAGGACCTCGTGGCCGACGCTCCCCGCCGCGTCGCCGTCGTCGGCGGCAACCGCATCCCCTTCGCCCGCTCCAACACCGCGTACACGCACGCCTCCAACCAGGACATGCTGACCGCAGCGATCGACGGCCTCGTCGAGCGGTTCTCGCTGCGGGGCGAGGTGCTGGGCGAGGTCGCCGCCGGTGCGGTGCTCAAGCACAGCCGCGACTTCAACCTCGTGCGCGAGGCCGTGCTCGGCAGCCGGCTCGACGCGCGCACGCCCGCCTACGACGTCCAGCAGGCGTGCGGAACCGGCCTGGAGGCCGCGATCCTCGTCGCCAACAAGATCGCCCTCGGCCAGATCGAGGTCGGCATCGCCGGCGGGGTCGACACGACGTCCGACGCGCCGCTCGCGCTCAGCCCCCGGCTGCGCAAGGCCCTGCTGGCCGCCAACCGGGCCCGCTCGTGGCAGGCGCGGGCGAGCGCGCTCGCGTCGGTCCGGCCCGGTGACCTGTCGCCGGACGCCCCGCTCAACCGCGAGCCGCGCACCCGGATGTCGATGGGCGAGCACACCGCCCTCACGGCCGTCGAGTGGGGCATCACCCGCGAGGCGCAGGACGAGCTGGCCGCCGCGAGCCACCACCGGCTGGCCGCCGCCTACGACCGCGGCTTCTTCGACGACCTCGTGACGCCGTACCTCGGCCTCCAGCGCGACAACAACCTCCGCCCGGACACCAGCGTCGAGAAGCTCGCACAGCTGAAGCCCGTGTTCGGCCGGGGCGAGACCGCGACGATGACCGCCGGCAACTCGACGCCGCTGACCGACGGCGCGTCCGTCGTCCTGCTGGCGAGCGAGGAGTGGGCGGCGGCGCACGACCTGCCGGTGCTGGCGTACCTCACGTGGTCGCAGACGGCTGCGGTCGACTACGTGCACGGCGCCGAGGGACTGCTGATGGCCCCCGCGTACGCCGTCCCGACGATGCTCGACCGCGCCGGACTCTCCTTGCAGGACTTCGACTTCTACGAGATCCACGAGGCGTTCGCCGCGCAGGTGCTCGCGACGCTGAAGGCGTGGGAGGACCCGATCTTCTGCGCCAAGCGGCTCGGCCGCGACGAGCCGCTCGGCGCGGTCGACCGGGACCGGCTCAACGTCAACGGCGGGTCCCTGGCCGTCGGGCACCCGTTCGCCGCGACCGGTGGCCGCATCGTCGCGCAGCTCGCGAAGCAGCTGGCGGAGAAGGGGTCGGGCCGGGGCCTGATCTCGGTCTGCGCCGCCGGCGGGCAGGGCGTGGTGGCGATCCTGGAGCGGTGACGTCCGGTCCTGGGCACACTGGAGCCATGAGCCACCTCCAGGGGATCGGACAGCTGCACATCAGCGTCTCGGACCTCGAGCGGTCCGTGGCCTTCTACCGCGACGTCCTCGGCCTGCGGCACCTGTCGACCGTCGAGGGCCAGCCGATGGCGTTCTTCGACGCGGGCAACGACGTCCGGCTCTACCTCGGCGTCCCGGAGAACGAGCGGTTCCGCTCCCATCCGCTCGTCTACTACCGGGTGGACGACGTCGGCGAGGCGTTCGCCGAGGTCACCGGCCGCGGGGCGGCCGAGCTGACCGGGCCGCACCAGGTGTACTCCGACGACCAGACCGAGATCTGGATGGCGTTCGTCGCCGACCCGGACGGCACGCCGATCGCGTTGATGGAGGAGCGCGGGCGGTACGGCGAGTAGGGGCTACAGCGACCGCATGAGCGTGGCCGCGCGAGCCACCCGGGCCTCGACGACCGCCTCGGGCATCCCCGCCGTCAGCGCCGCCGCCACGTGCTCGAGCGGGAAGGTGCCGAACCAGGTGCACGCGCGGTCGTAGGTCGCCTCGTCGACCGCGGCCCGGACGGCGTCCCACCCGAACCACGCCAGGCACGCGGCGTCCACGGCGGGGTCGAACGGCTGGGCGAGGTCCCAGTCCAGGACGCCCACCACGCGGCCGTCCCGCCACAGCACGTTGTCGCCGGCGAGGTCGCCGTGCACCAGGGACGGGGGGACCGGCGGCAGGGCCAGGGCCGCGGCGACGCGGCGGGCGGCGTCGTCCCTCACGTGCTCCGGCATCCGGGGCACCACCTCGTCGACCATCACCTGCTGCCAGCGCTCGCGGCCGGCGTAGGCGAACGGCACGTCGAGCAGGCCGGCGAGCGGCGCCAGGTCGACCGAGGCCAGGGCGCCCAGGAGCCGCCGCAGCTCACCGGCGTCCCCGTGGCCGGGCGGGGCGGGGTCCCCGTCCACCCAGCTCAGGGCCACGGCGGCCCGGTCGCCGTAGGTCCGCACCGGCGTCAGCGGCTGCGGCACCTCGAACGGCAGCCCGACGTCGGCGAGGGCAGCGTGCAGCCGGGCCCGCCGCTCGAGGTGTCCGGCGGCGTCCCCGCGGGCGACCTTGACGACCGCCTCACCGCGCATCACGACGACGTCGTGGAACTCGCCCTGGACGACGACCGCCGCCGACAGGTCCGCCCCGGGGAGAACACGTGCCGCGAGCTCGATGGAGGTAGGTCCGTCCCGCACCGGATGACGGTACTCATCCGTGACGCGTCCGTCGCACGACGGCCGAGCGGGGCTGACCGGCACCCGCCACCAGCGCGTCGACGACCAGCCGCCGGACCGTCACGCCGTCCACCGGGACCATCTCGGGAGCGCCGGCGGTACCCCGCACGTAGAACCCGGTACGGGCCAGGTGCAGGGCGCCGAGGGCCTGCAGGTAGAGCGCGGTGGCGAGCAGGTCGGCGTCGTCGACCGAGAAGTCGCCGGTCGCCGCGCCGGCGCGCAGGACGGCCGCGAACCGGCCGAGGCACCCGGCGAGGAGCCGGCCGAGGTGGAACAGCGCGCCTTCGCTGATCTCGGTGAGCAGCTCGTCGCCGGGCTGGCGCAGCAGCGCGATGGCGCAGTCGAGGAACGCGGGGTGCTCCAGGCCGTACTCGGCGAAGACGTCCGAGACCGCGGCCAGCCGCTCGGGCGGTGCGGCCGTGTCGTCGTCCGCCGCGGCGAGCAGCTCGTCCAGCTCGGCGAGGTAGCCGGCCAGGGTGAGGGCGAAGAGCTCGTCCTTGCCGCTGAAGTGCCGGTAGATGATGGCCCGGTTGACCCCGACGGCTCGCGCGATGTCGTCGACGTTCGCGTCCCGCAGGCCGCGGGCGTCGAACAGGTCGCGCGTGGCCTGGACGATCTCGGCGCGCCGGGCGCGGCGGCGGGCCGCCGCCGCGGCCGACCGGGTCGTCGGGCTCATCTGCGCGATGGTAGCCACGGCGGACGCCGGGTGACACAAGCAGTTACGCGGCGCGTCGGGCAGCATGGCGGCGTGCTGCGTCGGATGCGGTGGTGGGACGTCGAGCCGGTCGCCGGGCTCGAGCGGGGGCTGTTCGGCCCCACCGCGTGGCCGGCCGAGACGTTCTGGTCCGAGCTCGCGGCGCCCGACCGCTGGTACGTCGTCCTCGAGGAGGAGGGCGCCGTCGTCGGGTACGCCGGACTGATGTGCCCGGGGGCGGAGGCGGACGTCCAGACGATCGCCGTCGCCCCTGCCGCACAGGGCGGCGGGCGCGGCGCGCTGCTGCTGGGGGCGCTCGTCGACGAGGCCGTCGCGCGCGGCGCGACGTCCCTGCTGCTGGAGGTCAGGGCCGACAACGCGCCGGCGACCCGCCTGTACGAGCGCCACGGCTTCGAGCGCATCGGGCTGCGGCGCGGCTACTACCAGCCCGGCGACGTGGACGCCGTGGTGATGCGGCGGCGTCCGCTCTCTAGGGTGGACGCGTGAGCGACGCGCCCCTCGTGCTGGGCATCGAGACGTCGTGCGACGAGACCGGGGTCGGGCTCGTCCGCGGCCAGACCCTGCTCGTCGACGCCGTCGCGAGCTCCGTGGAGGAGCACGCCCGGTTCGGCGGCGTCGTCCCCGAGGTCGCCAGCCGCGCGCACCTCGAGGCGATGGTCCCGACCGTCGAGCGGGCCTGCCGTGACGCCGGCGTGAGGCTCGCGGACGTCGACGCGGTCGCGGTGACGAGCGGTCCCGGACTCGCCGGGTCGCTGCTCGTCGGGGTGGCGGCCGCCAAGGCGCTCGCGGTCGGGCTCGGCGTCCCGCTGTTCGGCGTCAACCACCTCGCGGCGCACGTCGCCGTGGACACGCTCGAGCACGGCCCGCTGCCCGAGCCGACGATGGCGCTGCTCGTCTCCGGCGGGCACTCGTCGCTGCTGCTCGTGCCCGACGTCACCCACGACGTCCGGCCGCTCGGCTCCACGATCGACGACGCGGCGGGGGAGGCGTTCGACAAGGTCGCGCGGCTGCTGGGCCTGCCGTTCCCGGGCGGCCCGCACATCGACCGCGCGGCGCGCGAGGGCGACCCGGCGTCCATCCCGTTCCCGCGCGGGCTGACGGCGGCGTACGACATGGAGCGGCACCGCTACGACTTCTCCTTCTCCGGGCTGAAGACCGCTGTCGCCCGCTGGGTCGAGCGCCGGGAGGCGGACGGCGAGCCGGTGCCGGTCGCGGACGTCGCCGCATCCTTCCAGGAGGCGGTCGTCGACGTCCTGAGCCGTAAGGCGGTGCTCGCCTGCCAGGAGAACGGCGTCGACCACCTTCTGGTCGGCGGCGGTGTGGCGGCCAACTCACGGCTGCGGGCGATCGCGCAGGAGCGCTGCGAGGCGGCCGGCATCGTCCTGCGGGTGCCGAGGCCGGGTCTGTGCACCGACAACGGCGCGATGGTGGCCGCGCTGGGCGCCCAGATGGTCGCCCGTGGACGCGCGCCGTCCGCCCTGGACCTGCCGGCGGACTCGTCGATGCCGGTGGAGACGGTCCAGGCGTGAGGTGCCGCGCCGCGGCGGCCGTCGTCGCCGGAGCGGCCGTGCTCGGCGCGTGCACCGCCCCGCCGCCGCCCGCTACACCCCGGTCGACGACCGCACCGCCGACGCTCCCGACGCCGACCACGACGGGTCCGCCCGCGCCGCGCGACCTCGGCTGGGGACCGACCGACGCCGACCTGGAGGCGGCCCGGGACGCCGTCGCCGCGATGAGCGACGCCGAGCTCGCCGGGCAGGTGGTCGTCGCCCGGTACGACGGCACGTCGCCGGACGCCGCCGCCGCGCTCGTCGCCGAGCACCACCTCGCCGGCGTCGTCGTCATGGGCGACAACGTCGCCGGGCCCGACCAGCTGCGCGCGACCGCGGACGCCGTCCAGCAGGCGGTACGCGACGGCGGTCGCGACTGGCCCGCCGTCGTCTCGGTCGACCAGGAGGGGGGTCGCGTCGCCCGCGTCGACGAGCCGGCGACCGCGTTCCCGACCCTGATGACGCACGGGGCGGCGCGCGACCCGGCCGTGACCGAGGCAGCCGCGCGGGCGAGCGCGCAGGAGCTGCGCGCGCTCGGCTTCACGGTGGTCTTCGCGCCGGTGGCCGACGTGACGACCGGCCCGGACGACCCGACGATCGGCAGCCGGTCGGCGTCCGACGACCCCGCGGTGGTCGCCGAGGTGGTGACCGCCGCACTGCAGGGCTACCAGGCCGGCGGGATCGTCGGCGCGGCCAAGCACTACCCGGGCCACGGCAGCGTGCCGGCCGACAGTCACGAGACGCTGCCGGTGCAGGACGCCGACCCGGCGTCGCTCGCGCAGCGCGACCTCGTGCCGTTCGCCGCGGCGGCCCGCGCGGGCGCGTCGATGGTGATGATGAGCCACATCGCCGTCGAGGCCTGGGACCCCGGGGTCCCGGCGTCCCTGTCGCCGGCCGCCTACGGGGCGCTGCGGCGCACCACCGGGTTCGACGGGGTCGCCGTCACCGACGCGCTCGACATGGCCGCCGTCACCCGGGCCCACGGGCCGGACGACGCGGCGGTGCGCGCCCTGGCCGCCGGGGCCGACCTGCTGCTCATGCCGGCCGACACCGGCGCCGCCGTGGCCGCGCTGACGGCGGCGCTGGCCGACGGGACGCTCGCCCGCGCCCGCGTCCAGGAGTCGGCCGCTCGGGTCGTGGCGCTGATGCGCCACCAGGCAGGAGCGCCGGTACCCGACCCCACGGCCGTCGGGGCGCACGCGGAGGCGTCGTACGCGGCGTCGCTGGCCGGGCTGACGGTCGTGGACGGCCCGTGCGACGGGCGGCTCGTCGGGGACGCCGTCCAGGTGGTCGGCGGCACGGCCGCCGACCGCGAGCGCTTCGCCGCGGCGGCGCGCGAGGCCGGTCTGGGCGTCGGTTCCGGCGACGTCGTCCGGCTGCTCGGCGGGCCGACGTCCGGCGGCTCGGGGGACGTCGTGGTCGCGCTCGACGCGCCCTACGGGTTGGCGGGCTCCGCCGCCTCCACGGCCCGGCTCGCGCTCTACGGCCGGACGCCGCAGGCCTTCCGGGCGCTGGTCGACGTGCTCGTCGGCGCCCAGCAGGCCCGGGGGCGGCTCCCGGTGACGGTCGAGGGCCTCACACCGCCCTGCCGGTGACCGGGCGGCACAGCAGCACCGACTGCTCGCCCGCCACGCGCGTCAGCACCACCGTCGCCTCGTTCGGCCCGGCGAGCCGCAGCTGCCGGCGCAGCTGCTCGACGTCCACCGCGCTGCCGCGCTTGATGATCTCGACGCGCCCCACGCCGCGGTCGCGCAGCCGAGTGCGCAGCGACTTCAGCCCGAACGGACGCTGCTCCTCGACGACGAACGCCCGGGCCAGCGGGGTCAGCACGAGCTGGTCGGACGTGACGAACGCGATCGAGCGGTCCACGAGCCGGCCACCCACCTCCGCCGCGACCTGGCCCACCAGGCCGGCGCGGACCACTGCGCCGTCCGGCTCGTAGAGGTACGACCCGACCGGGCCGACGGCCGGCGGGACCAGCCCGACGTCGTCCACGCCCGTCGCCTGGCCGTCGCGCAGCACGAGAGCGCTGCGCTGCACGCCCGGTCGCGCCAGCGGGCCGAACCAGACCCCCGCCTCCACGACGTCCCCGTCCACCGAGACCCACTGCGTCTCGGTGCCGGCCGGGAGCATCGAGTGCTTGATGCCGGGGGCGACCTTCACGCCGGTGGCCGGGAGGTGCTCGGCGACGGCGAGCACGACGTCCCAGGACGGGCTGGCCTGCCACGGGTCGAGCACCCGCCGCCCGGACGCCGTCCGCCGGGCCGGGTCCAGGAAGGCGCCGCCGACGCCGGAGAGGTCGGTCTCGGCCGCGTCCTCGCAGCGCACCTCGGCGTCCGGCCAGTGGCGCAGGTTCACCGTCGCGACAGCCGCGGTCAGCTCGTCGCGCTCGACGGCCAGCACGTCGAGGTCGAGCGCCGCCATCGCCATCGCGTCGCCGCCGATGCCGCAGCCCAGGTCGGCGACCCGCGCCACGCCGGCGGCGGCGAACCGCTGCGCGTGCCGGGCGGCGACCTCCAGCCGGGTGGCCTGCTCCAGCCCCTCGGGCGTGAAGAGCATGCCGTCGGCGAACGCGCCGAACTTGGTGCGCGCCCGGCTGCGCAACCGCGACTGGGTCAGTGCCGCGGCGACCAGCGCGGGGTCGACGCCGTCGCCCTTGAGGCGCTCGGCGAGGCTGAGGGCGGCGTCCTCGCGGTAGGGCGGCAGCGCCTCGAGCAGCGCCCAGCCGCCCGGCGTGAGCAGCGCGGACAGCCCGGCGAGGTCCATGCGCCCGATCCTCCCACCCGCCTCCCCGCTGCCGATCTCTGGAGGGTTCGAGGGGTCTCGAAGCCCCCTGAGTGCCCCTGAACCCTCCAGAGATCGGACGGCGCGGGACGTGGGCGTTGGCACTCGGCTTGCGTGAGTGCTAACGGCGGTCCTAGAGTCGCGGTTGGCACTCTCGGCACGAGGGTGCCAGCCGCTTCGGCGGCGCCGACCGGCACCCGCGACGACGGACGGCGCCGGCACCGCGGCGTCCTGACTGCCATCACCCGCGAGAACAACAGCGAAGGGGAGGTCCGCAGTGTCGGTCTCCATCAAGCCGCTCGAGGACCGCATCGTCGTCAAGCCGCTCGACGCCGAGCAGACGACGGC
>JBKHXE010000029.1:0-8400 GCA_046566185.1 Actinomycetes bacterium
CCGCACGATGCGCGGCAGGTCGTCCCGGTCGTCGACCCAGCGGGTGTCGGCGGCCGACCCGGCGTCGCGCAGCAGCAGGGCGCCGGCGTCCCGGTCGGTGAGGGCCTGCCGCTCGGACGTCGCGTCGGCCACCGCGCCGTGCGCGTCGAGCCCGACGTGGCAGTGGGCGTCGACCAGGCCGGGCAGCACCCATCCGTCGATGGTCGTGACGTCGGTGGCGGCGGGCCGGTCGAACGTCAGGCGGCCGTCGACGACCCAGGCCTCGTCGCGGACGGCCACCTCGCCGTCGGCGGCGCGGTCGACGAGCAGCGGACCCGTGAGGTGGAGCGCATCGCCCATAGCGCGGGAACCTACCCTCAGCGGCCGCCGAGGAACTTCTCGAAGCCGGGCGGCAGCTGCAGCGACGACGGGTCCGGCTCTCCGTCCGGTTCGCCGCCGAGGGCGCCGGGACCGAAGGCGGCGCCGCGGGTCGCGGAGGCCTTCTCCCGCGCCGCCTGCTCCTGCTCGGCCCGCTTGGCGGGATTGCCCGACTTGGCCTTGCGGGGCTTGCCCTTCGGTGCGGACTTGCCGCGGGACTTCTTGCCGCCGCCCATGCCGGGCGGCATCCCCGGCATGCCGGGCATGCCCGGCAGCCCGCCACCCTTGCGCATCTGGCGCATCATCTTCTGGGCGTCGGCGAACCGGTCGAGCAGCTGGTTGACGTCGGTGACGGTGACGCCGGAGCCCTTGGCGATGCGGGCCCGCCGCGAGCCGTTGATGATCTTCGGGCTGCGCCGCTCGCCGGGGGTCATCGAGCGAACGATCGCCTCGATGCGGTCGATCTCGCGCTCGTCGAACTGCTCGAGCTGGTCGCGCAGCTCGGCCATGCCGGGCAGCATCCCGAGCATCTTCTTCAGCGAGCCCATCTTGCGCAGGCCCTGCATCTGCACGAGGAAGTCCTCGAGCGTGAAGTCCTCGCCCTCGAGGAACCGGGTGGCGAGGTCCTCGGCCTGCTCCTTGTCGAACGCCTTCTCGGCCTGCTCGATGAGGGTGAGCACGTCACCCATGTCGAGGATGCGGGAGGCCATCCGGTCGGGGTGGAACAGCTCGAAGTCGCCGAGCTTCTCGCCCGTGGAGGCGAACATCACCGGCTTGCCGGTCACCGACGCGACCGACAGCGCGGCACCGCCGCGCGCGTCGCCGTCCAGCTTGGTGAGGGCCACGCCGGTGATGCCGACGCCCTCGGAGAACGCCTGGGCGACCGCCACGGCGTCCTGGCCGATCATCGCGTCGATGACGAACAGCACCTCGTCGGGCTGCACGGCGGCGCGGATGTCCGCGGCCTGCTGCATCATCTCGGCGTCGACGCCGAGGCGGCCGGCGGTGTCGACGACGACGACGTCGTACTGCTTGCTGCGGGCCTCGGCGACGCTGCGCCGGGCGACGTCCACCGGGTCGCCGACGCCGTTGCCGGGCTCCGGCGCGAACACCGGGACGCCGGCCCGCTGGCCGACGACCTGCAGCTGGGTGACAGCGTTGGGCCGCTGGAGGTCGGCCGCCACCAGCAGCGGGGTGTGGCCCTGCTGCTTGAGCAGGTGGCCGAGCTTGCCCGCGAGCGTCGTCTTCCCGGAGCCCTGGAGGCCGGCGAGCATGATCACCGTCGGCGGGGTCTTGGCGAACGTCAGGCGCCGGGTCTGACCGCCGAGGATGCCGACGAGCTCCTCGTTGACGATCTTGACGACCTGCTGGGCGGGGTTGAGCGCCTGGGAGACCTCCGCGCCGAGCGCGCGCTCGCGCACCGCGGCGGTGAACTCTCGCACGACGGGCAGCGCGACGTCGGCGTCGAGCAGCGCCCGGCGGATCTCGCGGACGGTGGTGTCGACGTCGGCCTCGGAGAGTCGGCCCTTGCCGCGCAGGTTCTTGAAGGTCGCGGCGAGGCGGTCGGAGAGCGTGGAGAACACGGATGGGGTCCTCGGCGTGGTGGCGGACGGCGAACGGGCCTCAGGGTACGTCAGCGGCGCTCTCGAGCGCCGACACGGCGGCGGCCTCCAGGGCGGCGGGCAGGCGCCCGCCGTCCGGGCCGCACAGGTAGAGCACGTCGACGGCCTGGCCGGCGAAGGTGGCGACGTGCGCCGAGCGGACGTCGACCGCGAGGTCGGCGAGGGCCCGGCCGAGCCGGTGCAGCAGGCCCGGGGTGTCGGCGGCGCGGACCTCGACGACCGTGGCGTCGCCCGACCCGCCGGGCACCAGCGACACCCGGGCGGCCGGGAGCGGCGCGACGCGCGTCGCCCGCGGCGGGCGCCACGACGCCTCGCGCCGCTCGAGCAGCGCGAGCGCCGCCGGCTCCCCCGACGCCAGCCGCCGCAGGGTGGTGAGCAGGACGGCGGGCTCCGGCACGGTGGCGGCGGCGCCGACCCGCCAGGTGTCCACCGCGACCCCGTCGACGGTGCGCACGAGCGCGGAGCGCACCGCGAGGCCGTGCGCCGCGAGCGTGCCGGCGACGTCGGCGAACAGCCCCCGCCGGTCCGGCGCGACGACCGTGACCAGGTGCTCCCCGTCGGCCTCGCTCACGACGATGCGCGGCGCCCGGTCGGCGGCCACCGCCGCGACGACGCCGGCCTCGGCGTCGGTGAGGCCGGCCGGCGGCGGCACGGGCTCGTCGCGCAGCACCCGGCGGGCGCGGGCCACGAGGTCGTCGACGAGCCGGGCGCGCCACGCCGTCCACGCCAGCGGCCCGGCGGCCCGGGCGTCGGCCTCGGTGAGCGCGCGCAGCAGGTCGAGGACGTCCTCGCGCCCGTCGACGGCAGCGACGAGGGCCTCGACGGTGCGCGGGTCGTCGGGGTCGCGGCGGGTGGCGAGGTCGACGAGGGTGAGGTGCTCACGGACGAGACGCTCGACGACGGCGGCGTCGGCGGCACCGAGCCCGAGCCGCCGCGTCACCCGCCAGGCGACCGGCGCGCCCACGGCCGAGTGGTCGGTGGCCCCGGGCAGCTTGCCGATGTCGTGCAGCAGGGCGGCGAGCAGCAGCAGGTCGGGCCGGGCGACGCCGCGCAGCAGCCGCGAGGCCTCGACGCACGTCTCGACGAGGTGCCGGTCGACGGTGTGCCGGTGGACGACGGTGCGCTGCGGGCGGTTGCGCACCGGCCCCAGCTCGGGCAGCCACGCGGTGACCAGCCCGGCCTGGTCGAGGGTCTCCCAGACGCCGGCCAGCGGCGGGCCGGCGCCGAGCAGGTCGACGAGCGCCGTCCTCGCCTCCTCGGGCCAGGGGTCCGGCAGCGGTGCGGCCGACCGGGCGAGGTGCTCGGCGGTGACCGGTGACAGCGGCAGGCCCGCGCGGGCCGCGGCCGCGCCGGCCCGCACGGCCAGCACCGGGTCGCTCTGGGGCCGCGCGGAGCCGCCGAGGCAAACCTCGCCGGCGTGCTCGACGAGGTCGCGGGCGACGGGCCGCAGCTGCGGGCGGCGCCGCGTGAGCCGGCCGCGCGCGGCGGCGCCGCGCGCCCGCCGGGCGGTCGTGTCGACGGCGTGCGCGACCGACCGCGCCGCCAGCGCGACCCGGGCGAGCAGGGCGTCGGCGTCGGGCAGGCGCAGCGCCTCCGCGACGGCGTCCTGGTCGGCGAGCAGCAGCCGCTCCCCGGCGCGCCCGGTGGTCAGGTGCAGGGCGTCGCGGACGTCGAGCAGCAGGGTGGACGCCGCGCGCACCTCGGCATGGGGCACGTCGGCGAGCCAGGTGGCGACGACGGCGCCGAGGACGACGACGTCCCGCAGGCCGCCGCGTGCCTCCTTGAGGTCGGGCTCGAGGAGGTACGCCAGCTCGCCGTGCCGCTCGGCCCGCTCGGTGAGCGTGTCGAGCAGCGACGGCAGGCGGTTGCGGGCACGCCGCCGCCAGTCCTCGCGGAGCGTCTCGCGCGCCCGCAGCACCAGGGCGGCGTCCCCGGCGACGGGCCGCAGGTCGAGCAGCCCGACCGCGGCGGCGACGTCGTCGCCGGCGACCTGCCGGCACTCCCCCACCGACCGCACCGAGTGGTCGAGCCGCAACCCGGCGTCCCAGACGGGGTACCAGACGGAGTCCGCGAGTGCCGAGACGTCGGGGCCGGGCAGCGTCCGGCCGTCGTGCACGAGGACGAGGTCGAGGTCCCCCGCCGGGCCGGCGTCCCGACGGGCGTGCCCGCCGACGGCCGCGAGCGCCACCCCGGTGGGGGGTGGCGCCGCGGCCGCCCACACGTCGCACAGCCAGGTATCGACGAGCGCGGCGAGGGCCTCGCGGCGCGGACCGCCGGCGTGCGGGTCGTGCAGGTCGGACCGGGCGGCCAGCTCAAACCGCTCGGCTCGCAGGTGCCGGCGCACCGCCGGCCCGCTGCCCGGCTCCGCCCCCCGACCGGCCGGGGCCGGTCCGACCCGCACGACGTCCGTCCGCTCCGGCTAGAGGGCGTCGACGCCGTGCTCGCCGGTCCGGACGCGCACGACGTCCTCGACCGGCACGGTCCACACCTTGCCGTCGCCGATCCGGCCGGTCTGCGCGGCCTTGACGACCACCTCGACGACGTCCGGGGCGTCGACGTCGTCGACGAGCACCTCGATGCGGACCTTGGGCACGAGGTCGACGGTGTACTCGGCACCGCGGTAGACCTCGGTGTGCCCCCGCTGGCGGCCGTAGCCGCTGGCCTCGCTGACGGTCATCCCCTGGACGCCGAACGCCTCCAGGGCGGCCTTGACGTCGTCGACCTTGTGCGGCTTGACGACCGCGGTGACGAGCTTCATGCCGGCACCTCCTCGGTGGGCGTGGTGGAACGGGTGGACGGCGTGCCCGCGGTGCCGGGGCGGAAGCCCCCGGCGCCGACCCCGCCGAAGTCGTAGCCCGACTCGGCGTGCACGGCCTGGTCGATGCCGGCGACCTCGTCCTCGGCGTCGACGCGGAAGCCGATCGTCCTCTGCAGCAGCACCCCGATGACCAGGGTGACGACGAACGAGAAGACGAGGACGGCGAGGGCGCCCACGACCTGGCGCCACAGCTGGTCGGCGCCGCCGCCGTAGAGCAGCCCGTCGACGCCGGCGGGCGCGGCCGCGGTGGCGAGGAAGCCGACACCGATGGTGCCGACGAGGCCGCCGACCAGGTGGACGCCGACGACGTCCAGCGAGTCGTCGTAGCCGAAGCGGTACTTCAGGCCCACGGCCAGCGCGCACAGCACGCCGGCGAGGGCGCCGAGCACGATCGAGCCGACCGGCGAGAGGGCAGAGCACGCCGGCGTGATGGCGACGAGGCCGGCGACGACGCCGGACGCGGCACCGAGGGACGTGGCGTGCCCGTCGCGGATCTTCTCGGTGAGCAGCCAGCCGAGGGCGGCGGCGCCGGTGGCCACGAGCGTGTTGACCCAGGCGACGGCGGCGGTGTTGTTCGCGGCGACAGCCGAGCCGGCGTTGAAGCCGAACCAGCCGAACCACAGCAGCCCGGCGCCGATCATCACGAGCGGCATGTTGTGCGGCCGCATGACGTCCGAGCCGAAGCCGCGGCGCTTGCCGAGCACGAGGGCCAGGGCGAGGCCGGCCGCACCGGCGTTGATGTGGACGGCGGTGCCGCCGGCGAAGTCGATGGCGGCGAGCTGGTTGGCGATCCAGCCGCCGACGTGGGTCACCTCGCCCGCGTCGTCGGTGAGCGTGAAGTCGAAGACCCAGTGGGCGACCGGGAAGTAGACGATCGTCGCCCAGATGCCGGCGAACACCATCCAGGTGCCGAACTTGGCCCGGTCCGCGATCGCACCGGAGATGAGGGCGACCGTGATGATGGCGAAGACGGCCTGGAAGGCCACGAACGCCATCGCGGGCAGGCCGCCCGCCTCGGACGTCGTGTCTTCCATCAGCCCGGCCAGGCCGAGGTACTGGGTCGGGTCACCCAGCAGACCCCCGCCCAGGTCGTCGCCGAACGCGATCGAGTAGCCGTACAGCACCCAGAGGACGCTGATGAGAGCCAGGGCGCCGAAGCTCATCATCATCATGTTGAGAACGCTCTTGGCGCGGACCATGCCGCCGTAGAAGAGCGCGAGGCCCGGCGTCATCAGCAGCACCAAGGCGGAGCTGGTGAGGATCCAGGCGGTGTCGCCGGTGTTCACCACGGCAACCTCCTGCGAGTGTGGTCGAGGTCGGCGTCCCGGGTCGTCGGCGTCGACGGCGTCGGGCTGGCCTGTCTGTCGCAGGAGACGGTGGCGGCGCGGGGTTTCCGTGGGCGTCCCGCCGTGTTACGGCCAGGTGAAGCGCGTCGCCACCGTGTGAAACCTCTGTTTCGGCCGCCTCACGCGAGCAGGGCGTCGACGAACGCCTCCGGCTCGAACGGCGCCAGGTCGTCGGGGCCCTCGCCGAGCCCGACGAGCTTGACGGGCACCCCGAGCTCGCGCTGCACGGCGACGACGATGCCGCCCTTGGCGGTGCCGTCGAGCTTGGTCAGCACGATGCCGGTGACGGCGACGACCTCGGAGAACACCTGCGCCTGCCGCATGCCGTTCTGACCGGTGGTGGCGTCCAGCACGAGCAGCACCTCGTCGACCGGGCCGTGCTTCTCCACGACCCGCTTGACCTTGCCGAGCTCGTCCATCAGGCCGACCTTGTTCTGCAGCCGGCCGGCAGTGTCGACGAGGACGACGTCCGCCTCGACGTCGATGCCGGCCTTGACGGCGTCGAACGCCACGGACGCCGGGTCCGCGCCCTCACGGTCGGAGCGCACGGTGGGCACGCCGACCCGCTCGCCCCAGGTCTGCAGCTGGTCGGCGGCGGCGGCGCGGAACGTGTCGGCCGCGCCGAGGACGACGTCCTTGTCCTGCGTCACCAGCACCCGGGCGAGCTTGCCGACCGTGGTGGTCTTGCCGGTGCCGTTGACGCCGACGACGAGGACGACGGCGGGGCGGCCGAGGTGCCGCTCGACGGCCAGCGACCGGTCCATCTCCGGGCCCACCAGGGCCAGCAGCTCCTCGCGCAGCAGCGCCCGCACGTGCTCCGGGTCGCGCGTGCCGAGCACCGCGACCCGCTGCCGGAGGCGGTCGACCAGCTCGGTGGTCGGCCCCACGCCGAGGTCGGCCAGCAGCAGCGTCTCCTCGACCTCCTCCCACGTGCCCTCGTCGACCGTGTCGCGCGACAGCAGCGCCAGCAGGCCTTTGCCGAGGGCGGAGTTCGACCGGGCGAGCCGCTCGCGCAGCCGCACCATCCGGCCCGCGGCCGGTGCCGGGGTCTTGACGGCGGGCGCGGGCTCGACCTCGACCGGCGCCGGGGCCTGCAGGCTCGGCGCGTCGACGCTCTCGATGGTCCGGGTGGGGGTGTCGCGGGGCGGCTCCGCGTCGTCCCCGACGCCGGGGGTGTAGTCGACCCCGGGCCGGCGCGGCGCGGGCGGCGCGGCCCGGCCGCCGCGGCGCAGTAGCCCGACCAGCGCCCCGGCGACGATGACGACGAGGGCGACGGCGATCCCGATGACGAGCTCGATGGACTCCACGGGCCAACCCTCTCACTGGCCGCTGCCGGCTCCGGCGCTCAGGGCCGAGAGACCTCAGCGGCGCGGCTTCGGATCAGCCACTCCCGCATGGCGCCGACGCCGCAGCGGCGACGGGATGGCCTCACCAGGGATGCCGATCGCGGCCCTCGGCCTCGGTCAGCGAACCCTGCCGGACGCAGGCAGCCTGGTCGCCGTACACAGGAAGACGCCGAACTCGCGGTCGTTCTTGAGAACGGTCGTGACGTCGACGAAGCCGACGTGCCCGAACCCGGCGCGAGCCAGCTGCTCGGTCAGGCGGTGCCGGTCGAATCCGTGATGGCCGTCGAAGTCCACCCGGTCGGCGTGGAAGGCGCCGCCGGGATCCTCGTCCAGGTCCGCGATCAGCAGCCGGCCGCCGGGCACCAGGAGCTCCGCGATGGACTTCAGGAGTGCATCGAGGTCCCGTACGTGGTGCAGCGCCATGGAGCTCCACACCAGGTCGTAGGCCCCCTCTAGCCGGTCTGTCGTGAGGTCCGCCTGGACGGCGCGCACGCGGTCACTGAGTCCGGCCGCCTCGATCCGCTCCCGTGCGACCCGCACCATCCCGGCGGAGGGGTCGGTCACGACGACGGAGCCGACCAGGTCGGCGAGCAGGATGCTGAGGCGGCCGGTGCCACCGCCGACGTCGACGGCGCTCATCCGAGGGCTGAGGCTCACGGCCTCCTTGATGGCCTCGGCCACCGCCACCTGCCGCTTCTCATGGCCGGGGTCGTCGTCCCAGGTGGCTGCCTCGTCATCGAATCTCTTGTGTTCGTGCACGTCCTCGACCCTACTTCCGTGGCCGCCGGCCGACACGGCGCACGCCGAGGCGAGGCCGGGCCCCAAGCGCTGGCGGCGTACGTAGCGGGCAACGTGGCGCCTCCGACATCGTCGCTGGCTGGAAGGGCAGCAGTGTGGTTGGACTGGACATG
>JBKHXE010000030.1:0-19922 GCA_046566185.1 Actinomycetes bacterium
GACTTCAGCCGCACGACGACCTGTGCCGCCTCGCCCTTGGTGAGCTTCGGCTTCAGCTTCGTCACGGTGCGGGGGACCTTGCGCAGCGGCACCTGCCCCTCGCCGTCCCCTGCCTGGATGAGGTGCACCGGCACGCTCGGCAGCACACGGGCCACCCTCTTGCGCTCCGCCTCGAGCAGCTTGCCCACGCGGTGCGGGGGACCGTCGCTGACGAGGACGACGCCGGGGCGGCCGACGACGCGGAACACCGAGTCCTGGGTGCGGGGGTCGACGGCGACCGGCTGCTCCTCGACGGTCCAGCCGCGGCGCAGCACGCGAAGCGCGGCACCGGCCGCGCCGGGCTGTCCCTCGATCTGCCGGAACGCGGCACGCTCGGCCTTGCGGGCCAGGATGAACATGGCGGCGAGGACGGCGACGGGCAGGCCGAGGAAGGTGGCGTAGATCGGGTGGCCGGTGACGAGGCCGATCCCCACCGCGACGGCGAGGACGCCGGCGAAGGCCAGCAGCATCCACCAGGTGACCGAGCGGTCGACCTGGTGCGTCATCCGGTAGACGCCCTTGATCTGGGAGAACCAGCCCGGCTTCTTGTTCGGGTCGCGGCGTCGCCTCAGCAGGCCGCGCCGGGGCGGCGTCGAGCCCGGGGTCGTCGAGTCGGAGGACATGCCCCCGAGGATACGGCGGTCAGCGACCGACGAGGCTCGCGGCCTCCTGGCGTGCGCTGCCGCCCGTGGTGAGGTGCGAGAGCGCCTCGGGGACGACCATCCCGCGCCTCTGCATCGCCTGCGCCCACAGCCGGCCGGCGCGGTAGGAGGACCGCACGAGTGGGCCCGCCATGACGCCGGCGAAGCCGATGCTCTCCGCCTCGTCGGCCAGCGCCACGAACTCCTCCGGCTTCACCCACCGCTCCACGGGGTGGTGCCGCACCGAGGGCCGCAGGTACTGGGTGATGGTGACGAGGTCGCAGCCGGCGTCGTGCAGGTCGCGAAGCGCCTCGACGGCCTCCTCGTACGTCTCGCCCATCCCGAGGATGAGGTTCGACTTGGTGACCAGGCCGTCCTCGCGGGCCGCGGTCAGCACCGACAGCGACCGCTCGTAGCGGAAGCCGGGGCGGATCCGCTTGAACACCCGCGGCACGGTCTCGAGGTTGTGCGCGAGCACCTCGGGTCGGGGGGAGAAGACCTCGGCCAGCTGCTCGGGGACGGCGTTGAAGTCCGGGATGAGCACCTCGACGCCGGTGCCCGGGTTCAGGTCGTGGATCTGCCGCACGGTCTCGGCGTACAGCCACGCCCCGCCGTCCGGCAGGTCGTCGCGGGCCACCCCGGTGACGGTCGCGTAGCGAAGGCCCATGGCCTGCACCGACTCGGCGACACGGCGCGGCTCGTCCCGGTCCAGCTCCGCGGGCCGTCCGGTGTCGATCTGGCAGAAGTCGCATCGCCGGGTGCACTGGTCACCGCCGATGAGGAACGTCGCCTCCCGGTCCTCCCAGCACTCGAAGATGTTGGGGCAGCCGGCCTCCTCGCACACCGTGTGCAGCCCCTCGCGCTTCACGAGGCCCTTCAGCTCGGAGTACTCGGGGCCCATCGTGGCGCGCGTCTTGATCCACGACGGCTTCTTCTCGATCGGCGTCTCCGCGTTGCGCGCCTCCAGGCGCAGCATGCGGCGTCCCTCCGGTGCGACGGTCACCCCCCCAGGGTAAGCCTGGGTGATCTGCGCGACCCGGCGGCCTCTCCTAGGCTCCGCGCATGGACCTGCGGATCTTCACCGAGCCTCAGCAGGGCGCCTCCTACGACGACCAGCTGGCCGTCGCCCGGGCCGCCGAGGACGCGGGCTTCGACGCCTTCTTCCGCTCCGACCACTTCCTCGCGATGGGCGACGGGGACGGCCTGCCCGGCCCGACCGACGCCTGGACGACGTTCGCGGGGCTCGCCCGGGAGACCTCGCGCATCCGCCTGGGCACCCTGGTCACGTCGGCGACCTTCCGGCACCCCGGCGTCCTCGCGGTGCAGGTGGCGCAGGTCGACCGGATGTCCGGCGGGCGCGTCGAGCTCGGCCTGGGCGCCGGCTGGTTCGGTCGCGAGCACGAGGCCTACGGCGTGCCCTTCCCCGGCACCCGGGCGCGCTTCGACAGGTTCGCCGAGCAGCTCGCCGTCGTCACGGGGCTGTGGTCGACGCCGGTGGGGGAGACGTTCTCCCACACCGGTGAGCACTACAGGGTGACCGACTCGCCGGCCCTCCCCAAGCCGGTGCAGGCGCGGGTCCCGATCATCATCGGCGGCTCGGGCAAGCGGCGGACGCCGGCGCTCACCGCCCGCTACGCCACCGAGTACAACGCCAACTTCACGGACGTCGAGCAGACCGGCGTCCAGTACGAGCGGGTCCGGGAGGCGTGCGCCGACGCGGGCCGCGACCCCGGGTCGCTGGTCTACTCGGTGGCCCTCACGGTGGCGTGCGGTGCGGACGACGCGGAGGTGCGCCGCCGTGCGGCGGCCGCCGGCCGGGACGTGGAGGAGCTGCGGGCCGACCACCTGGCCGGCACGCCGTCCGAGGTCGTCGACCGGCTCGGCCGGTACGCCGAGCTCGGTTGCACCCGCGTGTACCTCCAGGTGCTCGACCTCGCCGACCTCGACCACCTCGAGCTCGTCGCGGCGGAGGTGCTGCCTCAGGTCGCCTGAGGCGCCTCGCCGTCCTCGCCGCGCAGCCGCCGCTCTCGCTCGCGCAGGCTGTCCTCCCACCGGCGCAGCAGCTCGTCCTCCCCGTCGTCCACCGGCTCCGGTGCCGGGACGGGCCGGGGTCGCTCGTACTCCGGGAAGCCGGCGGTCTGCGTCGAGGGCCACGGGACACCGGGTCGCTGCTGTCGCTCCGGCCGCCCGGCGACCAGCCAGGCGATCGGGCCGACGATCGGAACCAGGATGATGAGCACGACCCACAGCGGCTTGGGCAGGTTGCGCACCAGCAGCGAGTCGGTCTGGATGCAGTCGATGAGGCAGTACGCGAGCAGTGCGAGCTCGATGACGAACGGCAGCGCCCTCAGCATGACGTGACCCCCTGCGCGACCGCTCGGTGCGGCCCTCCCGACAGCGGAGGGTAGGGCAGAGGGGGCCGGTCTGTCCGGGTCTCAGCCGAGAACGGGCGCCGCGGCGGGGAGGGTCACCGCGAGGTGCCGCTCGACGGCCGGGACGACGTCCGCCACGGAGACGGGCCGCCCCAGCTCGGCGGTCAGGGACGTGACGCCGGCGTCCGGGATGCCGCAGGGCACGATGCGGGAGAACCACGCGAGATCGCAGTCGCAGTTGAGGGCGAAGCCGTGCATCGTCACGCCCTGCGCGACGCGGATGCCGATCGCCCCGACCTTGCGGGCGGGGCCCCGCCCGTCCTCGGCCACCCAGACGCCGCTGCGACCCTCGACGCGGACGGCCCGCAGGCCGAGTTCCGCGCACACGTCGATGAGCACCTGCTCCAGGCGACGCACGTACGCCACGACGTCCACCGGGTCGGGCAGTCGCAGGATCGGGTAGCCGACCAGCTGCCCGGGCCCGTGCCAGGTGATCTTGCCGCCGCGGTCGACGTCGACCACTGGCGTGCCGTCGAAGGGTCGCTCGTGGGGTGCGGTGCGCTTACCCGCCGTGTACACCGGCGGGTGCTCGAGCAGCAGCACGGTGTCGGGCTGGTCGCCGGCCACGACGGCGGCGTGCGTCGCCCGCTGCAGGTCCCAGGCGGCGGTGTACTCCACGGCGTCGGCGCCGAACCCGACGTGCTCGAACCTCATGGCGGTCAGGCTACGCCGGGCAGCCGGGGCCGTCGTCGCCCGAGGTGCCCCACCGGTCGGCGGCCATCCGGTCCACGATCGCGATGAGGTGGCGCCGCAGCTCGGGCAGCTCGTCGACCGGCACCGCGTCGGTGAGGAGCCGCTCGGCGAAGGCCGGGTCGCCCGCCTCGTCACGGGCCGCGCGTCCGGCGTCCGTGAGGTGCACGAGGACCCGGCGGCGGTCGTCGGCGGAGCGCTCCCGCGTCACGTAGCCGCCGCGCTCGAGCCGCTCGACGATGCGGCTCATCGTCTGGTCCTGCACCTGGTGGGCGACCGCGAGGTCGCGCTGGCTCAGCGGTCCCCGGTCGAGCTGCCACAGGACGGCGAAGCTGGCGTGGTTGAGGTCCCAGGCCGCCAGGTGGGCGTCCCAGGCGTGCTCGACGAGCCGGGCCGCCGTCGACAGCAGCCGCCCGGTCGCCCAGCCCGCCGGGTCCTCCGACACCGTGCCTCCTCGCCGAGATGCGGACGGGCGCGGGCCCCCGTAATGTTCAGCCTGCTGAACATCCGCCCGAGAACCCCGGTGGGAGCAGGCCCGTGCCCGGACCGCACCGTACTCGCCGCGCCGTCGTCCGCGGTCTGGCCCTCGTCCTCGCGCTCGTCGCGTGGCTCGCCGTGGCGGGTGCAGGCGGCCCGCTGGTCGGCCGGCTGTCGGAGGTGCAGAACAACGACAACGCCTCCTTCCTGCCGGAGACCGCCGAGTCCACCGCGGTGGCGGAGCTCTCCGCCCGGTTCGCGAGCGAGGAGTCCCTGCCGTTCTTCGTCGTCGTCGAGCGCGAGGGCGGGCTGACGGCGCAGGACCGGCAGGCGATCGGGGCCTGGGTCGCCGGCCTGCCCGACCTCGAGATCGAGGTCGAGGGCGCCGACCCGGTGCCGGTGGGCGACCTGCTCGCCGACGCGCCCGGCGGCGCCGTCCCGAGCGAGGACGGCGAGGCCGCCTTCGTCCCGGTCCTCGTCGACGCGGACGCCGCGGCACGCAACCTCGCCGACGGGGAGTCGTCGCTGTTCGGCATCGCCGGCACCCTGCGCGAGTCCCTGGGCGAGGACCTGGCGGGCGACGGGCTCGACGGCTGGGTGGCCGGGCCGGGCGGCGTCCTCGCCGACCTCGTCACGGCGTTCGCGGGTATCGACGGCCTGCTGCTGCAGATCACGCTGACCGTCGTCTTCGTCATCCTGCTGCTGGTCTACCGCAGCCCGGTCCTGCCCCTGGCGGCGCTCCTGTCGTCCCTGTTCGCCCTGTCGGCCGCCGGCCTGGTGGTGTACCCGCTGGCCGACAGCGCCGTCATCGACCTCAACGGCCAGAGCCAGGGCATCCTGTTCATCCTCGTCGTCGGGGCTGCCACCGACTACGCGCTGCTGCTGGTCGCTCGCTACCGCGAGGAGCTGCACGACCACGAGTCCAGGTACGTCGCCATGCGCCGCGCCTGGCGGGCGTCCCTGGCGCCGATCGCGGCGAGCGCCGCGACGGTCGTCCTCGGCCTGCTGTGCCTGCTGCTCGCCGACCTCGGCTCCACCCGCGGCCTCGGCCCGGTCGGCGCCATCGGCATCGCCGGAGCGTTCCTCGCCTGCCTCACCTTCCTGCCGGTGCTGCTGCTGGTCCCCGTCGTGCTCCTGCTGCTCGTCGTCGTGGGCGCCGCGGCGGCGATCGGCGCAGGGGTGGCCGGTGCGGACGGTGCCGGCGCGGCGGGGGCGGTCGCCCTGGCGGCGTTCGCCGTCCTCGCCGTCCTGCGCCGAGGCGCGCTGCGGACGGCCACCCCCGGAGGCCGGCTGCCGTGGTACGCGCGGGCCGAGCCGGGCCGCTGGCTGTTCTGGCCCCGAGTTCCGCGGCTGGACCACGCGCACGCCTCCGACGCCCTCGGCGGGCGCGGCATCTGGGGTCGTGTCGCCGGACTCGTCGGTCGGCGTCCCCGCGCCGTCTGGACCGTCACGCTCGTCGGCCTCCTCGGGCTGGCTGCGTTCGTGCCGCAGTTCGAGGCCGACGGCATCCGGCAGACCGACGTCTTCCGCGACCGCGTCGAGTCGGTCGAGGGCACCGACGTGCTCGCCGAGCACTTCCCGGCCGGCTCCGGCAGCCCGGTGCTCGTCGTCACCCCGGCCGACGACCTGGAGCAGGTGCTCGAGGTGGTCACCGGCACCGAGGGCGTCGCGCAGGCCGTGGCCACTGGTGCCGCTCCGGCCGGGCCGGGCGCCCCGCCCGGCGAACCACGCGTCGAGGGCGGCCTGGCGCGGGTCGAGGCGACGCTGTCGGTGCCCGTGGACGCCCTCGAGGGCGAGGAGGTCGTCTCCGAGCTGCGGACGTCGCTGGACGCCGTCGGGCCGGACGTGCTCGTCGGCGGGCAGACGGCGTCCAACCTCGACGTGCGCCAGGCCAGCCAGCGCGACCTGCGCACCATCGTGCCCGTCGTCCTGCTCGTCATCCTCGTCGTCCTGGTGCTGCTGCTGCGCTCGATCGTGGCCGCGGTGCTGCTCGTGGCGGCCAACGTCGTCTCCTACGCGGCGACGATCGGGCTGGCGGCGATCGTGTTCGGGGACGCGTTCCTCGACCTCCCCGGCGGCGACCCGGCCGTGCCGCTCTACGGGTTCGTGTTCCTCGTCGCACTCGGCATCGACTACTCGATCTTCCTCATGACCCGGGTGCGCGAGGAGTCGCTGACCCGCGGCACCCGGCCGGGCATCCTCGTCGGCCTCGCCGTCACCGGCGGCGTCATCACCAGCGCGGGCGTCGTGCTGGCCGCGACGTTCGGCGCCCTGGCGACCATCCCGCTGGTGTTCCTGCTGCAGATCGCGTTCATCGTCGCCGTCGGCGTGCTCGTCGACACGTTGGTGGTGCGCACCCTCCTCGTTCCGGCACTCTCGTACGACATCGGTCCCCAGGTCTGGTGGCCGAGCCGACTCGCGAAGGAGAGCTGAGCCGTGCGGGTAGGGCTGGTCGGGTTCGGGGACGCCGGGCGCGGCATCCACGCGCCCCTGGTCCTGCGGGCCGGGGGGAACGTCGGCGCCGTGCTCACCCGAGACCCCGGCCGCCGCGCCGCGGTGCGCTCCGACCTGCCGGGCGCGGCCGTCGTCGGCTCCCTCGACGACCTGTTCGCCACCCAGCCGGACGTCGTCGTCCTCGCCTCGCCCAGCGGGGTGCACGCCGAGCAGGCGCTCGCCTGCGTCGTGGCCGGCGTCCCGGTGGTGGTCGACAAGCCCCTGGCGACGGACGCCGCGGCCGCACGCCGCGTCGTCGACGCCGCCGAGGAGGCGGGCGTGCCCCTCACCGTCTTCCAGAACCGCCGCTGGGACGCCGAGCACCTGGCCCTGCGCCGGATGATCGCCGACGGCACGCTCGGTGAGGTGTTCCGGCTCGAAAGGCGCTGGGAGAGATGGCGTCCCGAGCCGAAGGACCGGTGGCGCGAGAACGCCGACCCGGTCGACGGCGGGGGCCTGCTGCTCGACCTGCACACCCACCTGGTGGACGCCGCGGTGCAGCTGCTCGGCCCGGTCACGTCGGTCTACGCCGAGCTCGCGTCCCGGACGACGCGGGCCGAGGACGACGCCTTCCTCGCCTGCACCCACGCGAGCGGCGCCCGCAGCCACCTGGGAGCGCTGTCGCTGTCCGCCGCGCCCGGCCCGCGCACCCGAGTGCTCGGGACCCGCGGGGCCTACGTCGCGACGTCCTTCGAGGCCGAGCCCACGGCGTTCGCCGACCTGGCCGACCTCGACGGCGAGCACTGTGGCTGGGTGGTCGTCGGCGACCAGCGGACGCCGGTGCCGCGCGAGCCGGGCCATCACGCCGACTTCTACGTCGCGGTGGCCGGCGCCGTCGCCGGGGGCGGGCAGCGGGCGATGCCGGTGCAGCCGCGCGAGGCGGTCCACGTGCTCGAGGTGCTCGACGCCGCGCGCGTCAGCGCCGCCGAGCACCGCGTGGTGGCCGTCGGCTGACGCGGCGGCTCAGCCGCCGCCGATGCGCTCAGGGACCGCCGGTGCCGAAGGCGCGCAGCTGGGCCTGCACGGCGTCCGCGGCCCGCCGGCCCGAGACCAGCGCGCCCTGGATCGACGCCGTGTCGCGGTGGTCGCCGGCCACGAAGAGGCCGTCGCCGAGCCGCACCGGCCGGCGGTGCTCGAGCGGCGGCGGCACGGCGGGCAGCGCCTCGGGGACCTCGTGGACGGCGAGCAGCTCCCACGGCCGAGGGTCGGCGCCGTACACCAGGCGCAGCTGGGCGCGCACCGCCTGCTCCGTGTCGGTGTCCCCGCGCGCGCCGAGCACGGTCGAGGCGACCAGGTGGCGTCCGGGCGGCGCGTAGCCGGGCGCGGCGTTCGACACGACCGCCGAGTTGACCAGCGGCCCGCGACGGTCGGCGTCCAGGTGCAGCCACGGCAGGTCGGTCGGCGGCTCGTCCGCGACGTGCCAGAACGTCGTGAGGCCCCGCATCGTCGGCACCGGCAGGTCGAGCAGCCGGGCGGCGGTCGACGGGTCGGTCGCCACGACGACCGCGCGGGCCGTGAGCACGCCGTCGTCCGTGGCGACCGTGGTGGCAGTGGCGGACGACGCCGCACAGCCCAGGCGCACCGTGCCCGCCGGCAGCCCGGCCGCCAGCTGGTCGGGCAGGGCCTGCATGCCGCGCGCCGGCAGCGACGGCGTCCCGCGGACGAACGCCCGCACGAGCAGCGCCGCGAAGTGGGCCGACGACGCGCCGGCGTCGTCGGCGAGGACGCCGGCCAGAAACGGGTCGACCACCCCGCGCCGCAGCCTCCCCGCCACTCCTGCGGCGTCCAGGTCCTCGGCCAGCGTGCGGTCGTCCGACCCGAGCATGGTCGCGACGTCGCGGCGGGCGCACCGCAGCGCCCAGCGCACGAACGCCACCTTCTCCACCGGACCGCCGAGCGGCGCCGTCAGCGACGACCACGCCGCGCCCGGCTGGCGGCGCGGGTCGGCCAGGCGGTACCGCCGCCCACCGCTCGCCGCGACGACGCCGGCGGCGAACGGCCGCAGGTCGAGGACGTCGACGTCGACGACCCGCGGCACCTCGGGGTAGGCCGGGTTCAGCAGCTGGAAGCCGCGGTCGCACCGGAAGCCGTCGACGACGTCCGTGGTCACTCGCCCACCGACCCGATCGGCGGACTCGACCACCACCACCCCGCGACCGGCGGCGGCGAGCCGCCGCGCGCACGCCAACCCGGCCAGCCCGGCTCCCACCACCACGACGTCGGCGTCCATCGAGCGCGACCGTACCGACCCTGTGGACGGCGAGCGCGCCGGATCCGCCGAGTGCGCTGCACTGGGGGCATGACGGATCCGACGCGTGACGACGGGGCGGTGCCGGTGGTCCCCGGCTACCGCACCGAGCGGCTGCTGGGGTTCGGCGCCACCGGCGAGGTGTGGGCGGCGGTGGCCGACGACGGCGACCCGGTCGCCCTCAAGGTCGTGCGCCGGCCGGAGGAGGACACCGAGCGGATCCTCGCCGAGACCGCGCTGCTGCGCCGCCTGCACCACCCGCACGTTGTCCGGCTGCGGACCGTCGCGCGGGTGCCCGGCCACGGCCCGGTGCTCGTGCTCGACCGGGCACTCGGCGGCAGCCTCGCTGCCCTGGTCGCGGCCCGCGGCCCGCTCGACGTCGGGGAGGTCGTCACCGTGGTGACCCCGCTGGCGGAGGCGCTCGCCGACCTGCACCACCGGGGCGTCGTGCACGGGGACGTCGCGCCCGGCAACGTCCTGTTCGACGGGGCGGGGCGTCCGCTGCTCGGCGACCTGTCCGTCGCGGCGGTCGTCGGGCAAGGGCCCGGCGAGCGGCACGGCACGCCCGGCTACGCGGACCCGGCCGTCGCGGACGGGGACCCGCTGACGCCGGCCGCCGACGTCTACGGCCTGGCGGCCGTCGCCTGGCTCGCCCTCACCGGCCGCGCGCCGCTGCCGACGGGGGAGCGCCCGCCGCTGGTGGCGGTCGCGCCCGAGGTGCCGCTCGACCTCGCCCTCGTCCTGGAGCAGGCGCTGGACGCCGACCCCGCCCGGCGGCCGTCGCCCCGCGAGCTCGCCGGCCGGTGCTTCGCCGCGTCGCCCGCGACGCCGGTCCGGCTGGTGCCGACCGACCCGTCGGCCGCGCCGGCCGAGGTCGTGACGCACCGGCTGCGCG
Organism: Actinomycetes bacterium; assembly: GCA_046566185.1. Classification (GTDB taxonomy): domain Bacteria; phylum Actinomycetota; class Actinomycetes; order Actinomycetales; family SCSIO-59966; genus SCSIO-59966. The sequence continues at coordinate 9,916 of JBKHXE010000030.1, forward strand.
CCGCGGCCGTCGCGGCGCCGTCGGCCCCACCGGCCCGGCGCCGGCACCTGCTGCGCCGCGACCGGGTGGGGCTGCGGCGGCTGCTGCGCCTGGGGTCGGCGCTCGTCGGCTCGCTCGTCGTGGTCGGCGCGCTCGTGGTGGGTGCGCTCGTGCTCGTGGCTCCGTGGCCCGGCGGTGGTGAGCCGCCGCCGCCGGTGGCCCGGCGGTCACCCGCCGAGCCGACGGCGACGGCTGCCACCGACCTCGTGCCGCCCGCGGTGACCACGGCGCTCACCGGTGAGGACCCGGCGGCGGCGGTCCCTGCCTTGGCGTGGCTGCGGGCCCGCGGGCTGTCCACCGGTGACGCCGATCTTCTGGCGCGGGCGTCGGTGCCGGGCAGCCGGGCCCTGGCCGACGACACCGCCCGGCTCCACGCGCTGCGCTCGGCCGGGGTCGTGCTGGCGGGGCTCGGCTTCGACGTCCGCGCGGTGACGCTCGTGCGACGCGACGGAGACGTGGCCGTCGTCGAGGCGACGGTGGTCACCACCGCCCACCGGCAGGTGGACGACGCGGGCGGCGTCGTCGCCGAGGTGCCGGGGGACGAGCCCCGCACCTCCCGCCTGGTGCTGCGGCGTGGCGACGACGGCTGGCGGGTGGAGAGCGTGGCGTGAGCGGTTCAGATCTGCGCCACCCAGCGGCAGGCCGACGCGAGGTCCGGGTGCCGGAACGTGTAGCCGGCGTCGGTCAGCCTCGCCGGCAGCACGCGCTGGCTGGAGGTGACGTCCTCCGCGAACTCGCCCAGCGCCGTCCGCAGCGCGAGGCGGGGCACCCGGAGGACCGCCGGCCGGTGCAGGGCCCGCCCGAGCTCGCGCGTCACGTCGGCGTTGCGGGCGGGCGCCGGGCCGGTGAGGTTCACCGGCCCCGGCAGGTCGGTGTCGAGGAGGAAGCGGATCGCCCCGATCTGGTCCTCGAGGGTGATCCAGCTCCACCACATCCGCCCGTCGCCGAGCCGGCCGCCGAGCCCGAGGCGGAAGAGGGGGAGCAGGCGCCCGAAGGCCCGCCCCGGGGGGACATCACCAGACCGGTGCGCAGGTACGTCACCCGGATCCCGGCGTCCTCGGCCGGCCGGGCGGCGGCCTCCCAGTCCTGGCAGACGTCGGCGAGGAACGAGGTGCCCGGCGGCGAGGACTCGACGAGCTCCTCGTCGCCGCGGTCACCGTAGTAGCCGATCGCCGAGGCGTTGAGCAGGGCCCGCGGCGGCCGGTCCAGGCCGGCCAGCGCGGCGGCGAGCGTGCGGGTGGCGGCGACACGCGAGGCGCGGATCTCCCGCTTGTACTCCTCGGTCCAGCGGTGCTCGCCGATCCCGGCCCCGGACAGGTTGACCGCGGCGTCCACGCCGTCCAGGGCGGCCTCGTCCACCTCGCCGCGGCCCGGGTCCCAGGCCGCCTCGCCCGGTTGGCGTGGCGTCCGGCGGACGAGCTGGACGACCTCGTGGCCGTCGGCGCGCAGCCTTCGGACGAGCGGCCGGCCGATGAGCCCGGACGCGCCGGAGACGACGATCTTCACGGCCGCATCCTCACCCGCCCCGCCCCACCCCGCCACCTTTGGAGGGTTCGGCCCGTCACAACGCCCTGTCGGGCGTGCCCAAGCCTCCAGAGGTCGGTCAGTAGAGGTGGAGGCGGAGGACCTCGGTGGGGACGGCGTAGCGGACGTCGACGAGCGCGCCGGCGGCGGAGAGCATGTCGGCGAGCATGGCCCGAGGTGCCTGCGCGTCCGGGCCGAGCGCGGCCAGGTACTGCTCGTGGGCCTCGAGGGACGCCACCCCGGCGTCGAAGCCGTGGGTCACGTCGATCGCGTGGGTCGACAGCGGCGAGCTCAGGGCGAGCACAGTCCGGACGCCGTTCCACGGCTCGAGCCCGGCGTCCAGCAGGTCGGGGTAGAGCCACCGGTTGCCGGCGTCGCGCGCCGCGTCGACGACGGCTCGGCCGGTGGCGACGTGGTCGGCCTGGTTGAGCATCCCGCCGGGCCAGGTCTCGCGGAAGGCGCCGGTGACGACGGTGTCGGGGCGGAACCGGCGGACCTCGGCGGCGATCGCGCGGCGCAGCGGCACGCCGTACTCCACCGTGCCGTCGGGGAAGCCGAGGAAGCGCAGGTCGGAGACGCCGACGCGCGAGCACGCCTCCCGCTGCTCGGCCTCGCGCACGGGCGCCGCCTCGGCCGGCGGGAGGGTGGCGATGCCGGCCTCTCCGCTCGTGACCAGGGCGTAGGCGACCTCGACGCCGCGGCTGCGCCAGACGGCGACGGCGGCGGCACCGCCGTACTCCATGTCGTCGGGATGGGCGACGACGGCCAGCACCCGGCGCAGCGCGGTGTCGTCGAAGGGCTCGAGCCGGTCGGGGAACGGTGACGTCATGGCGGCATGCTCCCGTGCCCCGGGGCTGAGCGGCGACGGCGCCCCGCCCGGGTCGTCCGGGACGGGGCGCCGTCGGGTCGGGCGAGCCGGCCTACAGGCCGAGGTCGGCGTCGAACGCACCCTCCTCGAGCCGCTCCTTGACCGTGGTGAGGAACCGCGCGGCGTCCGCGCCGTCCACGATGCGGTGGTCGTAGGAGAGGGCGAGGTACATCATCGAGCGGATTGCGATCGTCTCGCCGCCGTCGGCGTCGGTGACGACGACCGGCCGCTTGACGACCGCGCCGGTGCCGAGGATGCCCACCTGTGGCTGGTTGATGATCGGCGTGTCGAACAGGGCGCCGCGGCTGCCCGTGTTGGTCAGCGTGAAGGTGCCGCCGCCGAGCTCGTCCGGCGTGATCTTGTTGGTGCGGGTGCGCTCCGCGAGGTCGGCGATCTTGCGCGCGAGGCCGGCGATGTTGAGGTCCCCGGCGTCCCGGATCACCGGGACGATGAGGCCCTTCTCGGTGTCCACCGCGATGCCCAGGTTCTCCTGCGCGTGGTAGACGATCTCGTCGCCCTCGATGCTCGCGTTGACCACCGGGTGCGCCTTGAGCGCCTCGACCGCGGCCAGGGCGAAGAACGGCAGGAACGACAGCTTGACGCCCTCCCGCGCCTCGAAGTCGCCCTTCGCGCGCTGCCGCAGCCGCGCGATCTTGGTGACGTCCACCTCGACCACGGTGGTCAGCTGTGCCGACACCTGCAGCGACTCCACCATGCGTGCCGCGATGAGCTTGCGCAGACGGCTCATCTTCTCGGTGGTGCCGCGCTGGGGGGACACCGCAGCGCCACGGCGGGAGCCGGGGGACGGCGCCGCGGACGGGCGCTGCTGCGGCTCCGGCGCGGGCTCCGGCTGCTTGGCCTTCTCGGCCGCGGCGAGCACGTCCTGCTTGCGGATGCGCCCCCCGACCCCGGTGCCCTCGACCGTGGAGAGGTCGACGCCGTGCTCGGCGGCGAGCTTGCGCACGAGCGGAGTCACGTACGCCGAGCTGTCACCGCCGGGCGCGGGCTCCGCGGCGGCTCGGGGTGCGGTTCCGCCGGTCTGCGGCGCCGCCGAGGTGTCGTCCGCACGGGTCTGCTCGGGCTCGGCCGCCCGCGGCTGCTCCTGCTGCTGACCAGGAGCGGCCGAAGCCTGCGTGCTCTGCTCGGCCTGCTGCGCCGCCTCCTGTCGCGCCTCGGCCTCCGCCTCGAGCGACCCGGCGGCGCGGTCCTCGTCCTGGCTCTGCTGCTGGCTCGGCTGCTCGTTGGGCTGCTCGGACGGCGCGGGCTGCTGCGCCTCGGACGCCGCACCGCCGCCGGCGCCGGAGCCGACGATCGCGAGCTGCGCGCCGACCTCGACCGTCTCGTCCTCGGCCACGAGGATCTTCTGGACGGTGCCGGCCACCGGGGAGGGGATCTCGGTGTCGACCTTGTCGGTGGAGACCTCGAGCAGCGGCTCGTCGACCTCGACGGTGTCACCCTCGGACTTCAGCCAGCGGGTGACGGTGCCCTCGGTGACGCTCTCGCCGAGCGCCGGCATCGTCACCGGGGTGCCGCCGCCGGCGGGCTGGCCGCCGCCGTCCGAGGACGCGGCCGGCTGCTGCGGCTGCTCCTGCGGCTCGGGCTCGGGCGCCTGCTCCTGCTGCTGCTCCTGCTCCTGCTGGACCTGCTGCTGCTCCGGCTGGACCTGCTGCTGGGCCTGCTGCTCGGGCTCGGCCTGCGTTGGCTCCGGCTGCTCGCCGCCGCGCGCGCCGTCCGAGCCGCCCGCCTCGCCCGCCTCACCGATGACCGCGAGCTGCGCGCCGACCGCGACGGTCTCGTCCTCCTCGACGAGGATCTCGGTCAGCGTGCCGGCGAACGGCGACGGGATCTCGGTGTCCACCTTGTCGGTGGACACCTCGAGCAGCGGCTCGTCGACCTCCACCGTGTCACCCACCTGCTTGAGCCACCGGGTGACAGTGCCCTCGGTGACGCTCTCGCCCAGGGCGGGCATCTCCACGGAGTTCGACATCGTTCAGGTCTCCGATCTCGTGATGGGGTCAGCCGTGCGCGTGCAGCGGCTTGCCGGCCAGAGCGAGGTGCGCCTCGCCCATCGCCTCGTTCTGCGTCGGGTGGGCGTGGACGAGCTGGGCGACGTCCTCGGGGTACGCCTCCCAGTTGACGATGAGCTGGGCCTCGCCGACCTGCTCACCCATCCGGGCGCCGACGGCGTGGACGCCGACGACCGGGCCCTCCTTGACGCGCACCAGCTTGATGAAGCCCTGCGTGCCGAGGATCTGGCTCTTGCCGTTGCCTCCGAGGTTGTACTCGTACACCTCGACCGCGTCGTCGCCGTGCGTCTCGCGGGCCTGGGCCTCGGTGAGCCCGACCGAGGCGACCTCCGGGTCGCAGTACGTGACGCGGGGGATGTTCGCGTCGACCACGGGGACCGGCGTCAGGCCGGCGATCTCCTCGGCGACGAAGATGCCCTGCTGGAATCCGCGGTGGGCCAGCTGCAGGCCGGGCACGATGTCGCCGACGGCGTAGACGTTCTCGACGTTGGTGCGCAGGCGCTCGTCGGTCGGCACGAAGCCGCGGTCGACGGTCACGCCGGCCTCCTCGTACCCGAGGCCCTCGGTGACGGGTCCGCGCCCGACGGCCACGAGCAGCAGGTCGGCGTCCAGGGTCTCGCCGTTCTCGAGGGAGACGTGGACGCCGTTGTCGTCCTGCTGGACGCCGGAGAACCTGACCCCGGTCTTGAAGTTGATCTTGCGCTTGCGGAAGGCGCGCTCGAGGGCCTTGCTGCAGGCCTCGTCCTCGGCGGGCACGAGCCGCGGGAGCGCCTCGACGATCGTCACGTCGGCGCCGAACGACTTCCATACGCTGGCGAACTCGACGCCGATGACGCCGCCGCCGAGGACGACGACGCTGCCCGGCACGTAGTCCAGCCCGAGGGCCTGGTCGCTGGTCATCACGCGACCTCCGACCTCCAGGCCGGGCAGTGACTTGGCGTACGAGCCGGTGGCGAGGACGACGTTGCGACCGGTGTAGCGCTGGCCGCCCACCTCGACGGTGTCCTTCGCGACGAGGCGGCCCTCGCCCTCGACGAGGGTGAGCTGGTGCGCCTTGGCCAGCCCCTGCAGGCCCTTGTACAGGCGGCCGACGACGCCGTCCTTGTACTTGTTGACGCCGGTCATGTCGATCCCGTCGAGCGTCGTCTGGACGCCGAACGACGCTCCCTCGCGGGCCGAGTCGGCGACCTCCGCGGCGTGCAGCAGCGCCTTGGTCGGGATGCACCCGCGGTGCAGGCACGTGCCCCCGAGCTTGTCCTTCTCGACGATCGCGACGCTCAGCCCGAGCTCGGCGGCGCGGAACGCGCACGCGTAGCCCCCGCTGCCCCCTCCCAGGATGACGACGTCGAAGACCTGCCCGTCGGCGGAGTCGGCCACGGAACGCTCCCTTGCGTGTCGGATGTCGGTCGCGGGCCCAATCCTGGCACTACTGGGGGACGGCGTCGCAACGGCACCCGTTCACGGCGGTGCCGCCCCGTCGTCACGCCGACCGGTACCGTCCGGGGCATGGGGCTGTTCTCGCGCTTCCGCCGCCGTCCGACGACCGGGGCGGCGTCGGCCCCGGCCGCCCGCTCCGCGGCGTCCAAGCACCTCACCGACTTCGCACGGACCCGGCGCGAGGTGGAGGCGTTCGTCGAGCCGGCCACGACCGTCACCCCGACGACGCTGCTCCTGGTCGCCCACGACGGCGAGTGGACCCGCCGCCCGGTGCCCGACCGCGACACCGCCTTCTCCTTCGCCCGCAAGCTCGGTCTGCCCGTCTACGACATCAACCTGTCGGGCTACCCGCAGCGGATGCGCGACTACAACGCGCGGCGCAAGGCGGCCGACTGACGCAGCGGCCGAGCGACGGCGTCCACCGGCAGGGCCGGGGGACGCCGTCGTGGGGGGCGTGCGGGCTCAGCCGCGCGGCTTGCCCTTGCCGCCTCCGGCCGGGCTACCCTTCCCGGACTTGCCCTTGACCTTGGCCTTGGCCGGCTTCTCGCGGTCGGCCTTCGCCTTCGTGGTGGTCACCGACTCCTCGGCGTCCTCCTCGACGGTGGCGTCGCCCTCGAGCTCCTCCTCGCCCTCGAGCTCCTCGGGCTCCTCCTCGGTGCCCTCCGGCAGCACGCAGCCGGTGCGGGCCGCCGCGCTGACCGTCGCGCCATGACCCGGGCCCGGCTCGGTGTCGCGCGCCACGCCGGACACGTACTGGCCGTGGTTCGTCACGCCCTCGGGGCACTCGGGAGCCTCGGCCACCACCGCGTCGCCGTCCGTGAGCTCCTCGCCCTCGGACTCCTCGCCCTCGAGCTCCTCGGTCTCCTCGGTGCCCTCCGGCAGGACGCAGCCGGTGCGTGCGGCCTCGCTGACCGTCGCGCCGTGACCCGGGCCCGGCTCGGTGTCGCGCGCCACGCCGGAGACGTACTGGCCGTGGTTCGTCACGCCCTCGGGGCAGTCGGGCGCCTCGGCCACGACCGCGTCGCCCTCGGCGAGCTCCTCGCCCTCGGCGTCCTCGGACTCCTCGGTGCTCTCGCCGTCGCCCTCCTCGGTGCCGCCCTCGACGTCCTCGGAGCCCTCCTCCTCGGAGCCCTCCTCCTCGTCGACGACCAGGTCGGCGTCCTCCTCGGGGAGCAGGTCGTCGGTGGGCTCGTCCTCCTCGGCGACGTGGCTCGACAGCGCCTCGAACCCGGACGGCGCGGTGGCCGCGAGAGCGCCCCCGGCGCCGAGGGCGAGGGCGGCGGCGGCGACGGCCGCCACCTTGGCCTGGGACCCGACGAGGGTCAGCAGGGAACGCGACACGGGGACCTCCGGACGTCGGTGCGCCGGCCACCGCCGGCTCTTGTACGTCAGATCGGCCGGACGGGTGCCGACGTTACGGATGGTCGGCACCCATCGCCCGAGTGTCACCGTTCGGGCTAACGACCCGTCGTCAGGAGGCGGCGAGTCCCTCCAGGTAACGCACCAGCGTGCGGACGCCGACGCCCGTGCCGCCCTTGCCGGTGTAGCCGTACGGCGCGGACTCGTTGAACGCCGGGCCGGCGATGTCCAGGTGGGCCCACGGCAGGCGGCGCTCGCCGTCCTGGCCGTCGACGGTCGGCACGAACTCGCGCAGGAACAGGCCGGCCACGAGCATCCCGCCGAAGCGCTCGCCCATGTTCGCGATGTCGGCGACCTGGGAGTCGAGGCTGGCGCGCAGCTCCTCGGGCAGCGGCATCGGCCAGAGCTGCTCGCCGGCGGCCTCCGCGGCGGCGCGGAGGTCGGCGACGAGCGCGTCGTCCGAGCCCATCAGGGCCGACACCCGGTTGCCGAGGGCGACCATCTGGGCCCCGGTCAGCGTCGCCACGTCGATGATCGCGTCGGGCTTCTCCTCGGCGGCCGCGACGATCGCGTCGGCGAGCACCAGGCGGCCCTCGGCGTCGGTGTTGAGCACCTCCACCGTGCGCCCGCCGTACGTCGTCAGGACGTCGGACGGCCGCTGCGCGGTGCCGGACGGCATGTTCTCCGCGAGCGCCATCCAGGCCGTGACGCGCACCGGCAGACCGAGCCGGGCCACCGCGAGGACGGTCTCGAGCACCACGGCCGCACCGGCCATGTCGAGCTTCATCGTCTCCATGCCCTGCGCCGGCTTGATCGAGAGGCCGCCGGAGTCGAACGTGATGCCCTTGCCGACGAGCGCCACGTGGCGCGCGGCGCGGCGCGGCGTGTAGGCCACCTTGACCAGCCGCGGCGGGCGGGACGAGCCCTGCCCGACCCCGAGGATGCCGCCGTAGCCGCCGCGGGCCAGCGCCTTCTCGTCGAGGACGGTGACCTTCACCGGCGCGTCCTTGGCCTGCTCGCGGGCCACCTCGGCGAACGCCGCCGGGTACAGGTCGACCGGCGGGCAGTTCACCAGGTCCCGGGTCGCGGTGACGGCGGCCGCGACGACGTGGGCGCGCTCGACCGCCGTCTTCAGGTGCTTGTCCCGGGCCCGGCGGGTGACGAGCTGCAGCTTCTCGACCGGCGCCTTGTGGGCCTCCGCGGTCCGCTGCCGGTAGGCGCGGTAGGCGTAGGCGCCGAGCAGCGCGCCTTCGGCGACGGCGGTCGCGTCGGCCACGTCGTCGGCGGGCAGCGCCAGGGCGACGGACGTCGTCCCGGCCAGCTCGCGGGTCGCCGCGCCGGCCGCGCGGCGCAGGCTCTCGGCGTCCGGACGGCCGCCCGTGAGGGAGCCGACCCCGGTGAGGACGACGACGCGGGCCGCGACGTCGCCGCCGGCCGGCACTCGCCGCACCTCGTCGGCCTTCCCGCTGACGCCGAGCGCCTCGAGGGACTTCTCCAGCGTGCCGCGTAGGCCGCGGGGGAGGGCGTCCGCGCCGAGCAGGCGGGGGCCGGACGGGGTCGAGGCGACCGCGAGGACCAGGGCGTCCGCGGAGACGGACCTCGGGTCCTTGCCGGTCAGGGTGAGGGTGGGCACGTCGTCGGCTCCTCGTCGAGCGGGCGGTGGTCGCCCGCGATGCTAACGAGGGCGGCGACGGTAGGTTGCCCGGCATGTCCGACGACACCGCCCCCCGCCTCGGTCCGCTCCACGACCGCCACGTCGCGGCCGGCGCCAAGCTCGCCGACTTCGGCGGCTGGTCGATGCCGCTGGAGTACCCCGGCGGCGGCGTCCTCAAGGAGCACGCGGCGGTGCGCGAGGCGGTCGGCGTGTTCGACGTCAGCCACCTCGGCAAGGCCTCGGTGCGCGGACCGGGGGCGGCGGAGTTCCTCAACTCCTGCCTCACCAACGACCTCGGTCGCATCGCCCCGGGCAAGGCGCAGTACACGCTGTGCTGCGACGAGCAGACCGGGGGAGTCGTCGACGACCTCATCGCGTACCTGCGCGCGGACGACGACGTCCTGCTCGTGCCGAACGCGGCCAACACCGCCGAGGTGGTCCGGCGGCTGCGCGCGGCGGCGCCGGACGGGGTCGAGGTCACCGACCGGCACACCGACCTGGCGGTGCTCGCCGTCCAGGGGCCGCGGTCCGACGAGGTGCTCACCGAGCTCGGCCTGCCGGCCGGCCACGAGTACATGAGCTTCATCGACACGACGTGGCGCGGCGTCCCGGTGACGGTCTGCCGCACGGGCTACACCGGTGAGCGCGGCTACGAGCTGCTGCCGCCGTGGGACGACGCCGGCGAGCTGTGGGACGCCCTCGTCGCCGAGGTGACCCGGCGCGGCGGGCTGCCCGCCGGGCTCGGCGCCCGCGACACGCTGCGCACCGAGATGGGGTACGCGCTGCACGGCCACGAGCTGTCCCTCGACATCACGCCGGTGACGGCGGGCGCCGCATGGGCGGTCGGCTGGGACAAGCCCGCCTTCTGGGGCCGCGACGTGCTGGTCGCCCAGCGCGAGGCGAAGACCGGTCCGCTGGCCCGGGGCCTGCGCGCCCTCGAGCGGGGCGTGCTGCGCGCCGACCTCGACGTCGTCGCCGCGGACGGCACGCCGGTGGGCCGGACGACGTCGGGCACGTTCTCGCCGACCCTCAAGCAGGGCATCGCGCTGGCCCTGCTCGACCGGTCGGTGCGCCTCGGAGACGAGGTCGCCGTCGACGT
>JBKHXE010000031.1:0-7980 GCA_046566185.1 Actinomycetes bacterium
TCGTCGACCAGCTCTCGATGACGTTCGTGCTGCTCGTGACCTTCGTGGGCTCGCTCATCCACGTGTACTCGGTCGCGTACATGGAGCACGACGTCGACCGGCGGCGGTTCTTCGCCTACCTCAACCTTTTCGTCGCGGCGATGCTCCTGCTCGTCCTCGCCGACAGCTACCTCCTGCTGTTCGTGGGCTGGGAGGGCGTCGGCCTGGCGTCCTACCTGCTCATCGGTTTCTGGAACCACCGGCCGGACTACGCCGCCGCGGCCAAGAAGGCGTTCATCGTCAACCGCGTCGGCGACTTCGGCCTGCTGGTCGCGATGTTCGCCATGTTCGCCACGTTCGGCGCCGTGGACTTCGCGACCGTGCTCGGCAGCGTCGACCAGGCGTCCGAGGCGACGCTCACCCTGATCGGCCTGATGCTGCTGCTCGCGGCCTGCGGCAAGTCGGCGCAGTTCCCGCTGCAGTCCTGGCTCGGCGACGCGATGGCCGGCCCGACGCCGGTGTCGGCGCTCATCCACGCGGCGACCATGGTGACGGCCGGCGTCTACCTCGTCGTCCGCTCCGGCCCGGTGTTCGAGGGGGCGCCGACCGCGCAGCTGGTCGTCGCCGTCGTCGGCGCGATCACGCTGGTGTTCGGTGCGGTCGTCGGTACCGCCAAGGACGACATCAAGAAGGCGCTGGCCGCCTCGACGATGTCGCAGATCGGCTACATGATGCTGGCCGCCGGGCTCGGCCCCGTCGGTTACGCCTACGCGATCTTCCACCTCGTCACCCACGGCTTCTTCAAGGCCGGCATGTTCCTCGGTGCCGGCTCGGTCATGCACGGCATGAACGACGAGATCGACATGCGCCGGTTCGGCGAGCTCGCCCGGTCGATGCGGACGACGTGGCTGACGTTCGGCGCCGGGTGGCTGGCGATCATCGGCTTCCCCTTCCTCTCCGGCTTCTGGAGCAAGGACAAGATCATCGAGGCGGCGTACGTCGGGGAGGGCTGGCGACCGTGGGTGCTCGGCACCGTCGCACTCCTGGCCGCCGGGCTGACCGCCTTCTACATGTCCCGGCTGTTCTTCATGACCTTCCACGGCCGCAAGCGGTGGGACGCCACCCAGCACCCCCACGAGTCGCCGGCCCTGATGACCGTGCCGATGATCGTGCTCGCGGTCGGCTCGGTCGCCCTCGGCGGCCTGCTGACGATCGGCGGCGCGTTCACGCACTGGCTCGAGCCGGCGGTCGGCTACGAGCACGACGCCGAGCCGGTGCTGCCGATCCCGCTGATCACGGGGCTGACGATCGCGCTCGTGGCGGTCGGTGTCGCGATCGCCTGGCGCCAGTACGTCGTCGCCGAGGTGCCGGTGACCGCCCCCCGCGGCTCGGTGCTGACCCGCGCCGCGCGCCGCGACCTCTACCAGGACGACGTCAACGAGGCGGCGTTCATGCGCCCGGGCCAGTACCTGACCCGCTCGCTGGTGTTCGTCGACAGCCGGGGCATCGACGGCGCGGTCGGGGGTGTCGCCTCCTCGGTGGGCGGCGTCGCGGACCGGTTGCGGCGCCTGCAGACCGGTTTCGTCCGCTCCTACGCCGCGTCGATGCTCGGAGGCGTCGTCGTCGTGCTCCTGATGCTCCTGGTGGTGAGGTGACGTGCTGAGCTCCGGCTTCCCCTGGCTCACGACGGCCGGGTTGATCCCGCTCGTCGGGGCCCTCGTCGTGTGGCTGCTGCCGTCGTCGGCGCGCCGCCTCGCCCGCCCGGTCGCCCTCGGCGTCTCGCTGCTGACGCTGCTCGTCGTCCTCGCGATGGCCCTGAGCTTCGACGTCGCCCAGGCCGGCACCCACCAGTTCACCGAGACCCTCAGCTGGATCCCGCAGTTCGGCGTCTCCTACGCGCTCGGCGTCGACGGCATCGGCCTCACCATGGTGGCCCTGGCCGCCGTCCTGACGCCCGTCGTCGTCCTCGCCAGCTGGCACGACGCGGGCGTCGACCCGGCGCGGGTGCGGACGTTCTTCGCCCTGCTGCTGGTGCTCGAGACGATGATGATCGGCGTCTTCGCGGCGCGCGACGTCTTCCTGTTCTACGTCTTCTTCGAGGCGATGCTCATCCCGATGTACTTCCTCATCGGGAGCTTCGGTGGCCCCCAGCGGCGCTACGCCGCGGTGAAGTTCCTGCTGTACAGCCTGCTCGGCGGCCTCCTCATGCTCGTCGCGGTCATCGCGCTGTACCTGGAGGGCCCCGGCGGGCCCGAGGGCTTCCTCGTCGAGAACCTCGTCGGGCTCGAGTACTCCGAGACCGTCGGCCGGCTGATGTTCCTCGGCTTCTTCATCGCCTTCGCCATCAAGGCCCCGATGTGGCCGGTGCACACCTGGCTGCCGGACGCCGCGGGGCAGGCGCCCCCCGGCGCCGCCGTCCTGCTCGTCGGCGTCCTCGACAAGGTCGGCACCTTCGGCATGATCACGCTCTGCCTGCCGCTGTTCCCGGAGGCGAGCCGCTGGGCCGCCCCGACCGTCGCGGTGCTGGCGGTCGTCTCGATCCTCTACGGCGCGCTGCTCGCCATCGGGCAGACCGACGTCATGCGGCTCATCGCCTACACCTCGGTGTCGCACTTCGGGTTCATCGTGCTCGGGATCTTCGCCATGACGACGCCGGGGCAGAACGGCGCCGTGCTCTACATGGTCAACCACGGGTTCACGACCGCCGCGCTGTTCCTCGTCGTCGGCATGCTCATCGCCCGGCGCGGGTCGGCGCGCATCGCCGACTACGGCGGCGCCCAGCGCGTCACGCCGCTGCTCGCGGGCGCGTTCCTCGTCGCGGGCCTGTCGAGCCTCGCGCTGCCGGGACTGTCGAGCTTCGTCAGCGAGTTCCTCGTGCTGGTCGGCACGTTCGCGCGCTACGAGTGGGCGGCCGTGCTCGCCGCGGTCGGTGTCATCCTGGCCGCGGTCTACATCCTGCTGACCTACCAGCGGATGTTCACCGGCGCGCCGAGCGAGCCGGTGAAGGCGCTGCCCGACATGCGGGCCCGCGAGGCGTGGGTGGTGGCGCCGCTGCTGGCGGTCATCGTCGCCCTGGGCCTGTACCCCAAGCCCGTCCTCGATGTCCTCGAACCCGCCGTGGAGCGGACCATGCAGGAGGTCGGCGCGACCGACCCCGAGCCGTCCGTACCCGGTGCCCTGACTGCCGAAGGGGATGACCAGTGAGCGTCCTGGCCGCGTCGGTGACCACGTTCACCCCGCCCGAGATCGACTGGGCGGCGCTGGCGCCGGCGCTCGTCGTGCTGGGGGCCGCGGTGGTGGGCGTCCTCGTCGAGGCCTTCGCGCCGCGCCGTGGCCGGCGCACCCTGCAGCTCGTCATCGCCCTGCTCGCGCTCGTCGGCGCCCTCGTGGTGGTCGGCCTGCGCTGGAACACGGTGGGACAGAACCTCGTCGGCGTGTCCGCGCTGTTCGACCACCGGATCGGTCTGTTCCTCACCGCGACCCTGCTGGCGCTCGGCATCGTCGCGGTGCTCACCATCGCGGAGCGCGGCGAGGGGGGCGACCCGTTCGCGCCGCAGGCCGCCGCGGTCCCCGGCTCCTCCTACGAGGACGCCGCGCGACGGGCCGGGCTCGAGGTGACCGAGGTCTTCCCGCTCACGCTCTTCGCGCTCGGCGGCATGATCGTCTTCGCCACGGCGGCGGACCTGCTGACGATGTTCGTCGCTCTCGAGGTGTTCTCGCTGCCGCTGTACGTGCTGGCCGCCCTCGCGCGCCGTCGCCGGCTGCTGTCGCAGGAGGCGTCCATCAAGTACTTCCTGCTCGGGGCGTTCTCGTCCGGCCTGTTCATCTACGGCGTGGCGCTCATCTACGGCACCACCGGCACCGTGAGCCTGCCGGGCATGCTCCAGCGGATGACGCAGGGCGGGGCGACCGAGCTGCTCGCCACCCCGGACGGCCAGCCGAGCCTCATGCTGCTCGTCGGCATCGTCCTGGTGCTCAGCGGCCTCCTCTTCAAGATCGGCGCGGTGCCCTTCCACTCGTGGACGCCGGACGTCTACACCGGCGCACCCACCCCGGTCACCGGCTTCATGGCCGCGTGCACCAAGGTCGCCGCCTTCGGCGCCCTGCTGCACCTGCTCTTCTACGCCCTGCCGATCACCGTGCTCGAGGACTCGTGGGGCCTGGTCATCGCGGTCGTCGCCGTCGCGACGATGGTCGTCGGCGGCGTGGTCGCCGTCGTGCAGACCGACATCGAGCGCATGCTGGCCTACTCCTCCATCGCCCACGCGGGCTTCATCCTCACCGCGATGGCGACGTCCACGGACGGCGAGGCCCGCGCGCTGTCGGTCACCGGCGTCCTGTTTTACCTCGTGGCCTACGGCTTCGTGACGATCGGCGCCTTCGCCGTCGTCTCGCTGGTGCGTGAGCGCGACTCCGACGACAACATCACCGGCGAGGCGACGCACCTCGCGCAGTGGGCCGGCCTCGGTCAGCGCTCGCCGGTGCTGGCGGGCGTGTTCACGCTGTTCCTGCTGGCGATGGCCGGGATCCCGCTCACCAGCGGCTTCACCGGCAAGTACGCGGTGTTCCTCGCCGCGGTGCAGGGCGGCTACGCGTGGCTCGCCGTGATCGGCGTCCTCGTCAGCGTCGTGACGGCGTTCTTCTACGTCCGGGTCATCGTGCTGATGTACTTCTCGTCGCCGCCCGCCACGCCGACCGCCGTGACCCTGCCCAGCCCGCTGATGGGCGCCGCGATCGCGATCGGGGCGGCGGTCACCGTCGTCCTCGGCGTCCTGCCGTCGCCGGTGCTCGATCTCGCGGCCAGCACGCTGGCGCTGCCGTGACCGGTTCCCCGTCGTCCCGCGCCGGGACGGTGGACAGCTCCTGGGGCGTCCCGTCCGCGGACCAGGCCCTCGCGGCGGACCTCGTCGCGCGCCTCGAGGTCGTCGAGGGCCGGCTGCGCGAGGCCGTGTCGCACACCGACGAGCTCGCGGACTCGGTGGCGCGGCACCTCGTGCAGGCCGGCGGCAAGCGGGTGCGCCCGATGCTCACCCTGCTCGCCTCGCACCTGGGCGACCCGGGCCGTCCCGAGGTCGTCGACGCCGCCGTCGTCGTCGAGCTGACCCACCTGGCGACGCTGTACCACGACGACGTGATGGACTCCGCACCCGTGCGCCGCGGTGCGCCGGCCGCCCACGCCGTGTGGGGCAACTCCGTCGCCATCCTCACCGGCGACCTGCTGTTCGCCCGTGCGTCGCGCATCGTCGCCGGGCTGGGGCCGCAGGCGGTGCGCGTGCAGGCCGCCACCTTCGAGCGGCTCTGCCTCGGCCAGCTGCACGAGACGGTCGGCCCCCGCGCCGGGGAGGACCCGGTCGGGCACTACCTGCAGGTGCTGGCCGACAAGACCGGCTCGCTCATCGCGACGTCCGGCCGCTTCGGCGCCGAGTTCGCCGGTTGCGGCCGTGACGTCGTCGACGTGCTGGTGGACTACGGCGAGAAGGTCGGCGTGGCCTTCCAGCTCGCTGACGACGTCATCGACGTCGCCGGCTCCGAGACCGGCAAGACGCCGGGCACCGATCTGCGCGAAGGCGTCCCGACCCTGCCGGTGCTGCTGGTGCACCGTGCCGCCGGCCGCGGCGACGAGGCGGCGCAGGACATCGTGCGGCGCCTGGACGCGGACCTGTCCGACGACGCCGTCCTTGCCGACGTCGTCGCCCGGTTGCGGGAGCACCCGGCCACCGACCAGGCCCGCGTGGAGGCTCAGCGCTGGGCCGACGACGCCGTCGCGGCGCTCGCGCCGCTGCCGGACGGCGCGGTCCGCGACGCGCTCGCCGCCTTCGCGCACGGCGTCGCGGACCGCATGCGCTGATCCGCAGGAACGTCCGAGGTCGTGACGGCCGGAGCAGCCACGACCTCGGACGTGATGGCGTCAGCCGTTGCGACGGCTGTCTACCACGACGGCCTCCCGGCCCAGGTTCAGCGCCTCGACCATGCCGAAGTAGACCTCGGTGTTGTCGAGGAAGCCGTTGAAGCGCGCGGCCCCGGGGCCGTAAGCGAAGACGTTCACGTCCTCGACGGTGTGCACGCAGGTGGTGGACCCTTCCGGCAGGTTCCCGACCTGCAGCACCGCAGCGGGGTCCCGCTGCGGGCTCGTGGGCGACGCGAACGTGTCGTTGTGCTCGAAGTCGTCGCGGTGGTCCGGGTGGTTCGACCAGCCGAAGAACAGCTGCACCTCCGGGTCGGGGTTCTCCGGGAAGCCGTCGCCGTCCTCGTCCGCGTAGGTGGGGAACGTCGCGTCCCCGTAGACGCCGTTCGCGTTGCGGTCGGGCTGCCCGGTCACTCGTGTGTCATGGGTGCCCGGGATGCTCATGGAGTGGTTGTGGTCGGCGGTGACCACCACGAGCGTGTCGCCGTGCTCGGCGGCGAAGCGCTTGGCGACTCCGAGGGCCTGGTCGAGCTCGATCGTGTCGTAGACGGCGCGCGGCCCGTCCAGGGGGTGCTCCATCTTGTCGATCGACGCTGCCTCGACCATGAGGAAGAACCCGTTGCGGTTCTGCCGCAGCACCGAGAGGGCCGCCTCGGTCATCTCGACCAGACCGGGCACCTCCTGCTCCTCCCGGGACTTGAGGTGGCCCCGGTCGAGGTAGACGGGCAGGTTGCCGTCGCTGAAGAGGCCGAGCAGCTTGTCGGGAGTCCCGTCCGCGAGGGTCTTGCGCAGCTCGTCAGCGCTGGTGACGTACGTGAAGCCGGCCTCCTCGAACTCGTCCTGCAGGCCCTCCCTGACCACGGTGGCCCGGCCGCCGCCGAGGATGACGTCCGGCTGCTGCTCCGGGTTGAGCGCCTGCCGCATGATCTCGGCGTACTGGTTGCGGCGCCGGGTGTGGGCCCACACCGCGGCGGGCGTCGCGTCCTGCACCTCCGCGGTCGTCACCACGCCGACGCTCATGCCTCGCGTCCGCTTGAGGAGCTCGGTGATGTTCTCGACCCGCGGGTGCAGGTTCGGGTCGGCGATGTTCGCCTCGTACACCCCCATCGCGTTGACCGAGCTCTTGTGCCCGCAGGTGTACGCGGACATGGAGTTCGCCGAGTCGGTGGCGAGCGCGTCGGCACCCGAGGTGCCCACCAGCCCCCGGAACTCCATGGTGTCCATCTCGAGCAGGCCGTTGTACTTGCCCTCGGTGATGCCCTTGGACAGGATCCGGGCGGCGGTGATGGGCGCCTGACCCATGCCGTCTCCCAGGAAGAAGATGACGTTCTTCGCGGGTCGGCTCCCGGCGCGCGCCAGCACGACCTCGTGGCGCACCTCGGCGCTGCTCGTCTCGCCGCCGCCCGTCACCCGTACCTGCACGCGGTAGCTGCCGGCATCGGGGTAGCTGATCTGCCGGTAGGTGATCTCCCGGCTCTCGGGACCACCGTCGTTGCTGCTCTCCGGCTCGCCGACCAGGACCGGGGCGGGACGGCCGCGGTCGTCCACCACGGCGATGTCGATGCGGTCGGCCGTGCCGACCGGGGACACCTCCACCCTCAGGTCGAAGCGCGAGCCGGCCAGGAACTTCGCCCGGTCGATCGGCAGGATCCGGATGTCCGCCGGTCCCGCGGCCGCCAGGGCCACCGGGCCGGCCGCAGGCTTCGTGCGTCCGCTGAACGCGTGCGGGTCGTCGGGGCTGCCGCCTCGCGCACCGCGGGCGGGGCGACCGTCGCCAGCCGCGGAGGACCCCGGCGCCGCGTGCGCCGGGCCGGCGAGGCCGAAGAAGGCGGCGGCTGCGACCCCGCCGGTGGCGCCCGCGAGCAGCGACCTGCGGGAGGGACCGGCGCCGCCGGGCGCGGCGTCCGGCGAGTCGGCGGGAGAGGGAGTCTGGTTCACGTCGAGGACCTCGTTCGTCAGCGGCCGTGGCAGCCGCACCGTGCGGGACGGTGGCCAGTGCAGCGGTCGTCATGGTCCGTGGAGGAACGAGAAGATGACGGGCGGGAGTCGACTCGTCGACGCGCGCCCGTCCTGCGGCGTCGCGGCCCGGGCCCACG
>JBKHXE010000032.1:0-4430 GCA_046566185.1 Actinomycetes bacterium
GCGCTGGCGGACCCCGCCCGGCTGAGGACCTTGTCGCTCCTCATGGCGTCCCCGGGCGGAGAGGCCTGCACGTGCGACCTCGTCGAGCCGCTCGGCCTGTCCCAGCCGACCGTGACGCACCACCTGCGGCGCCTGGCGGACGCCGGTCTGGTGCACGGCGAGAAGCGCGGCAGGTGGACCTACTACAGCGTCGTCCGCCCAGCGCTGGAGTCGCTGCGCTCCGTCCTCGACGTCGCCCGCGCCTGACGACGTGCTCGCCGGCGTCGCGCTGCTGCTCGTCGCGGCGGTGGTCCTCGTGGTCGGCACCGAGACCTTCGTCGAGAACGCGGCCGCCGCCGCGCGCCGCCTGGGGACGACGGTGCTCGCCGTCGGGGTGCTCCTCGCCGGCGCCGAGCCCGAGGAGCTGGTGACCGCCGTCCTCGCCTCGGCACGCGACCGCCCCGACCTCGCGGCGGGCGACGCCGTCGGTGCCAACGTCACCATGCTCACCGCCGCGCTCGGCCTCGCGGCGCTGGCCCGGCCCCTGCCCGCGGGACGTCGCGTGCGGGAGTACGCGGTCCTGTCCGCCGTCGCCGGCCTGCTCGCCCTGCTGGCCCTGGCCGACGAGACCGTCGGTCGCGTCGAGGGCGCGCTGCTCGTGCTCGCCTACGTCGCTCTGGTCGCCGCCGTGTGGCGCCGTGAGCGGCGCCCGCCGGTGCTCGGGGAGCTGGCCGAGGCCGAGGACGAGGGTGACCGCGACGCGGGACGTCGGTCCCCGACGGCGGGGCTCCTGCTCGGCCTGGCCGGCATCGGGCTCATGGTGCTGGGAGGGCACCTCGCCGTCACCGGCGCCGCCCGCGTCGCCGAGGCCCTCGGGGCGGGCGACACCCCGGTCGGGCTCACCCTGCTCGCGCTGGCCACCACGGCCGAGCTGTTCGCCCTCGCGTGGTCGGCGGCGCGGCGGGGGGTCACCGAGATCGCCGTCGCCGGCGTCGTGGGGTCGGCGGCCTACAACGCGACGATGACCCTCGGCGCGGCTGCTGTCGTGGCACCGTTGGCGACGACGGCGATGCGGCCGGCCGCGGTGCTGGCGGCGCTGCTGCCCCTGGCTTTGGTGGTGCTCGCGCGGCGGGGTCACCTCGGCCGCGCCGCCGGGGCCGTGCTCGTCACCGCCTACGCGGTGTACGTCGTGCTCGTCCTCGTCCGCTGAGCGGCGCCTCGGACAGCACCTCCCACGCGTCAGCCGGGCACCGCCACCCGCAGTGCGAGCGCCGCGGCGACCACGACGCACCCGACGAGGCCGAGCACGGGCACCAGCCGCGAGCCGGCGGACCCCTCCAGCGTCAGCGCCGAGGCGTTGGCGATCGCGTAGTAGACGAGCACCAGCACCGACGACACACCGATGGCCCCGCGCAGGTCGACGGCCAGCACGAGGGCGAGGACGACGGCGCCGACGGCCAGCTCCGCCCGGTGCGGCACCGCGAAACGCGGGTGCACCGCCGCGAGCGCCCGCGGCAGCCGGCCGTCCCGCGCCATCGCGAGGGTGGTCCGGGAGATGCCGAGCAGCAGCCCCAGCAGGGCGCCCGCCGCCGCCGCGACGGCCGCCACCCGCACGAGCGGCCGCAGCGCCTCGGGGGCCGCCGCGGCGACCGGTGCGTCGGTGGCGGCGATCCCGGCCGGCCCCAGCGCGGTCAGCAGGGCGAGAGCGACCACGGTGTAGACGGCCAGGGTGACGCCGAGCGCGATCGGGACGGCCCGCGGGATGGTGCGCTCGGGGTCACGCACCTCCTCGCCGAGCGTCGCGATGCGTGCGTAACCGGCGAAGGCGAAGAACAGGAAGCCCGCCGCCTCCAGGATCCCCAGCGCACCGGCGCCGGTGCCGTCGGCCGCTACCGGGTCGTCCGGGCCGCCGGAGCCCAGCGCCGTCACCGCGACGAGTGCCAGCACGGCGAGGACGACGGCGACGACCACGCGCGTGGCGAGGGCGCCGCGGTGCACCCCCCGGTAGCCGAGGGCGGTGAGCGCCGCGACGACCGCGGCGGCGACCGCCCGCTCGTGCCCGGGCCAGGCATAGCTGCCCACGGCGAGGGCCATCGCGGTCGCGCTCGCGGTCTTCCCGACGACGAAGGCCCAGCCCGCGGCAGTCCCCCAGGCGGGACCGAGCCGCTCGCGGCCGTAGACGTAGGTGCCGCCGGACTGCGGGTAGCGCGCCGCCAGCCGCGCCGACGAGGTCGCATTGCAGTACGCCACGCCCCCGGCCAGCGCCAGGCCGGCGAGCAGCCAGCGGCCCGCGGCGTCCGCGGCCGGGGCGTAGGCGGTGAAGACGCCGGCGCCGAGCATGGAGCCGAGGCCGAGGACCACGGCGTCCGACAGCCCGAGCCGGCGGTCCAGGGCAGCCGTACCGGTCACGCCGGCCACGCTAGTCGAGGACCTGTGGTTCAATCAGCCCGTGCTGATACCAGCGACCCCTGATGTGAGCGACGAGGTCGCCGTGGTGGCCAAGGTGGTCGCCGACCCGGTGCGGCTGCGCATCCTCCAGCTCCTCGCCCGCGAGCAGCTCTGCACGTGCCACCTGCAGGAGGAGCTCGGTGCCAAGCAGACCCTGGTGAGCCACCACCTGCGCGCGCTGCGCGAGGCCGGCGTCGTCGAGGCCGAGCCGCACGGCCGCTACAGCTACTACCGGCTCGTGCCCGGCGCCCTCGACGGACTGACCGGCGTCCTCGGCGCGGTGGCCGACTCCGCCCGAGACCTGCCCGCCCGCCGTGGCTGCTGACCGCGCGCCCTCCCTGCCGCGACGGCTGCTCGCCGAGGGGCTCGGGACGGCGCTGCTCGTCGCCGTGGTCGTCGGCAGCGGCATCGCCGCGCAGCGCCTGTCGCCGAGCGACACCGGGCTGCAGCTGCTCGAGAACTCCCTGGCCACCGCCCTCGCGCTCACCGTGCTCATCGCGTGGCTGGGGCCGGTGTCCGGAGCGCACTTCAACCCGGCCGTCAGCCTGGCGGCGTGGTGGTGGGGCCGGCCGGGCGGGGAGCGGCCCGGTACCGGGCTGGACGGCCGCGACGTCCCGCCGTACGTCGCGGCCCAGCTCGCCGGCGGGCTCGCCGGGTCGGTGCTGGCCGCCGCCATGTTCGAGCTGCCGCTCGTCGACGTCTCGACCACCGAGCGGGTCGGCTCCGGCACCCTGGTCGGCGAGGTGGTGGCGACCTTCGGGCTCGTGGCCCTCGTCGGGGCGCTGGTCGCGGGTCGCCGAGAGCACCTGGCGGCGCCCCTGGTCGGCGCGTACATCGGCGCCGCCTACTGGTGGACCTCGTCCACGTCCTTCGCCAACCCGGCGGTGACGCTCGGGCGCAGCATCACCGACACCTTCGCGGGCATCGCGCCGTCCTCGGTGCCGCCGTTCGTGCTCGCCCAGCTCGTCGGCGCGACCCTCGCGCTCGCCGCCATCGCCGTCCTGCACCCCGTCCGCGACACCGACGCCCTGGTTCCGCCGCACGACCACGCCGCCGAGGAGTCCCATGCCTGACCCGCTGAACGCCGACCACCCGGCCGTCCTGGCACGGATCGCCGACGACCTGGTCGCCCGTCACCGTGGACTCGTCGACCGAGAGGAGATCGAGCGCCTGTTGCACGACTCCTACCACCGGCTCGCGGCCACCGCGACCGTGACGACCTACCTGCCCGTGCTCGCGCGGCACTTCGCCGAGACTCGCGTGGCCGACCTGGCGCACTCCCGGGGGGCGACTCGGTCGACGGTCCCCAAGGTGGTCTTCGTGTGCGTTCACAACGCCGGCCGCTCCCAGATGGCTGCAGCGCTGCTCGAGCACCACGCCGGCGGGCGCGTCGACGTGAGGTCCGCCGGTTCGGCGCCGGCCGGGGACCTCAACCCGAGCGTCGTCGCCGCCCTCGCCGAGATCGGCATCGACCTGCGCACCGCCTACCCCAAGCCGATCACCGACGAGGTGATCCGCGCCGCCGACGTCGTCGTGACGATGGGGTGCGGCGACGAGTGCCCGGTCGTGCCGGGCACTCGGTACCTGGACTGGGAGCTGGCCGACCCGGCCGACCTGCCCGTCGAGGCGGTGCGGCCCATCCGCGACGAGATCGACCGGCGGGTGCGTGCGCTGCTCGCCGAGCTGACCGACTGAACCACCACCCGAGGAGCCCCCGAGTGAACGACGTCCCCGAGGTCCTGTTCGTCTGCGTGCACAACGCGGGCCGCTCGCAGATGGCGGCCGCGCTGCTGCAGCACCACGCCGGCGACCGGGTGCGCGTCCGCTCGGCGGGATCCGCGCCCGCCGACACGGTCAACCCGGCGGTGGTGCAGGCGATGGACGAGCTCGGCATCGACATCCGCCGGGAGGTGCCGAAGAAGCTCACCGACGAGGCGGTCGAGGCCTCGGACGTCGTCATCACCATGGGCTGCGGCGACGCCTGCCCGTTCTACCCCGGCAAG
>JBKHXE010000033.1:0-2961 GCA_046566185.1 Actinomycetes bacterium
GCCCTCAGTACGCCCCGGAGGAGCGGAGCACTGCGCGTACCGTCTTGGCGATGATGACCAGATCGGTGGTCATCGACCAGTTGTCGACGTAGTAGAGGTCCAGGCGGACGGCCTCGGCCCAGGACAGTTCCGAGCGGCCCGACACCTGCCACAGTCCGGTGATGCCGGGGCGGACCGCCAGCCGGCGGTGGACGTCGACCTCGTAGCGGTCGACCTCGTCGGGGAGGGGCGGACGCGGGCCGACGAGACTCATCTGCCCACGCAGCACGTTGAGGAGCTGGGGCAGCTCGTCCACGGAGTACTTGCGCAGGAAGCGACCGATCGGGGTGACCCGCGGATCCTCGCGCAGCTTGAACAACGGACCGTCGGACTGGTTGGCGTGCTCGAGCTCGGCGCGCCGAGCCTCGGCATCGACGGCCATCGACCGGAACTTGACCATGCCGAACACTCGCCCGTTGAGACCCACCCTGGGCTGACGGAAGAACACCGGGCCGCCGTCCTGCAGCTTGATGATCGCGGCGACGGCCATCAGCAGTGGCGCCGTCAGGACCAGGATCGCGACCGTCGCGACGAGGTCGAAAACCCGCTTCGGAAACCCACCGGCCCGACCCGCCTGCGGCTGCTCCACGTGCAGCAACGGAAGACCGGCGACCGGCCGCATGGAGATACGGGGACCTGCGATGTCGGTGAGGGAGGGAACGACGATCAGCTCGATGTCCGACCCCTCCAACGCCCAGGCGATTCGCCTGAGGTCCGTCGAGGAGTCGTAGCCCCCTCGCGCCACCAGGACCGTGTCGCTGCCCGTCCGGTCGCAGACCTCCCGGACCTCCTCGACCGAGCCGAGCACCGGGACGCCGAGGACCCCGGGCGTGACGGTGACCTGCGCCGGCACACAGGCCGCGACCACGTCGTACCCGACGTAGCGCTCACGCTCGAGGATGCCCGCGACCTCCGCGACGCCGGCCGGATCACCGACCGCCACCACGCGCCGGGTCAGCCGTCCCCGGACGCGCAGCGCATGCACCGCCTTTCGCGCCGCATAACGCTCCAGGAGCAGCATCGGGGTGCCGAGCAGGAAGGCGAGCAGAACGAACCCGCGAGAGAGCGGGAGCTGCACCAGGTAGCAGAACATGCCGACGCTGCCCGCGGTGATGAGCGAGGCA
This sequence comes from Actinomycetes bacterium, assembly GCA_046566185.1. Lineage (GTDB taxonomy): Bacteria > Actinomycetota > Actinomycetes > Actinomycetales > SCSIO-59966 > SCSIO-59966. The sequence continues at coordinate 1,164 of JBKHXE010000033.1, forward strand.
AGCGTGACAGTCCGAAATTCGTCCGGGCCCGTACCGAACTGCCGCAGGGAGTAGCCCCCCTGAGCCCCGAGCACCAGGAGCCACGCGACCACGATCCACGGCCCAGCCGTCGACGCGAGCGACTCTGCAGGGTCGATGGTGGTCGACCACACGTCGAAGGCGATGCGCAGCTCCCACGCGAGCAGCACTGCGAGCCCGAGGACCACCGCGTCGGCGACCACCACCAGCGCCATGACCCGTTGCAGCCCACGGAGGGTGCGCGTCCGGTCCGCCACCGCAGCCCGCACCTCCCCGACGTCGGTCTCCTGAACGGCGGACACGCCTCCCCCTTACGCTCGTACGGAGGGCGACGGCACCCGTCACCCCCGATCTGACGGACTCCGGTCAGGATAGGCGGTTCACCGCGGGGCGTCTGCCCCGACGACGAGATCCGGCACCGTCAGCGGCGCCCGGTGACCTCGCGCAGCGCAGGGCGTACGTCGACGATGTACACGATCGAGCCGACGGCGCCCACGAGGTTCAGCAGGTGCAACGGGTCGTTGAGCAGCAGCATGTGCGCGGCCAACGACAGCCCGGTGATGATCATCCAGGCCGGCTTGGTCAGCTTCCCCGCCGCGTCGTACGCCTCCGAGCGGTGGGTGAGGGCATCGACGAACGCCCACGCCTTGAAGGCGAGAAACATCAGGGTCGCGACGAGCAGCAGACCGCTCTGGATTCCGAAGAGCACCGGCACCTCTCCAGCCTAGCCGGGCGACCGCTCGGCCCGGGATCACCGGGCGGCGCGAGGGTGAGCTGGGCGCGATGAAACTCGTAGTGCAGCGTGCCGTAGCGGTAGACGTCCTCCAGTGACATCGTCTCGCGGAAGAACGGGTCCCAACCGACCGGGAAGTGCATCCGCCGCCGCAGCGCCGTCTCCGACTCGGCGTCCAAGCTGCGGTGGAGCCGGTCGATCGTGCGATCCATCTGCCTGGTCAGCCGCGACCCATGGAACACGGTCGCACCACCGACCGACCCGAGGTAGTTGACGACGTGAAACGGTCGCGTGGCGGTGTTCAGCACGGCAGCGAAGGCGCGACTGAAGGGGTCGGGCAGGCGTCCGAACAGGCGCACCAGGCGGAGCAGCCGACGCACGATGAGGTAGCCGAACGCCATGTGCCACAGCATCTGCTGGTTGGTCCATCGAGTCCCGTCGGTGCGGCGACGCAGCTGTGCCGGGCGCGCGCTCGACACGAGCAGGTCGAGGTCGGTGCGGCTGCGCTCCAGCTCCTCGTGGATCGAAGCCCGGTCGACCGGAAGGCCGTGGGGGATCACGCCCCCATTGTCGCCCCGCGGCCCTGCCAAAGACACAGCAGAGCCCCCGACCGCTATGGGTCGGGGGCTCCGTGGTGCGACGGGGTCAGGCACGGTCCCCGGTGAGGGGACCGGCCTGGATCACCGGTCGAAGGTCACTGGCCGGCCTTCGAGGCGGCGTCGGAGGTCGCCTTGGCGGCCTTGGTCGCCGTCTTCTTGGCGGTGGTGCCGGTGGCCTTGGCCGACGAGGACGTGGTCTTCGCGGTCTTCTTGGCCTGCGTGGCGGTCGTCTTCGCCTTCGTGGCGGTGGACGAGGCGGCGGCCTTGGTCTGCTTGGTCGCCTCCTGGCCCCGCACGCGGGCGACGTAGTCGCGGCCGCGACCGGCGAGCTCGAGGTAGGTCTTGTTGACCTCGTCGAGGGTCTTGTTGATCTCGGCGCGGTAGTCCGCGACGGTCTTGTTGATCTCGGCGCGGTACTCGGCGACGAGCTTCTCGATGCGCTCCGGCA
>JBKHXE010000034.1:0-24991 GCA_046566185.1 Actinomycetes bacterium
CAGCCTCGCTCGTACCGCACGGCGCGGCTCGCTACCCGAGCACAGCCGCGACGAGCTCGAGCCGGAGAACGTCGCGGACCCCAAGCACTGAGAACGGCGTCGGCCTCAGCCGTCCCAGGCTTTCCGTTCAGGCGGACTCGACGCAGGCCAGGTCGTCCGCGCCGGGCTTGACGAAGGTCACCGCCAGCGAGGTCGGCAGCGCCACGGGGAAGACCCAGCCCGCCGGCGGGTTGGCGTCGAGGTAGGTGTAGTTGTTGTCCGGTCCGTCGCCGGCCTGGCCGTCGTGCACGCTGAAGCTGATGATCGAGCAGCCGGAGCCGGGCGTCACGTTCACGACGAGGTCGCCCGTGGCGTTGCCGCTGTAGGTGAAGGGGACCTGCGCGGGCTCGGTCTGCTCGAGGACGCCGGAGCCGCTGAGGCCGATGTTGGTGAACATGCGCTCGAAGGCGTCCTGGTTCGTGTCCACCTTGCCCTGCCCGTTCACGAACGTGACGTAGACGGGGGCGTAGCCCTGCTCTCCCTCGAACTTCCAGGCGTAGTACTTGCCGTGGCACTGGAACAGCACGATGACGTAGGAGATGTCGGCGCAGTTCTGCACCGGTGAGCCGGTCTCGGCGAGCGCCGGTGCCGCGATGCTCTGGACGAGCGGCGTCGTCCACACGGCGGTGCCGCCGATGAGAGCCGAGCGCTTGAGAACCGAGCGGCGCCGCATGCCCTGGGATTCGGTCGGACTGGTCATGAAGATCTCCCTGTCGGGTCGGCGGTGTCGTTCGGCGTTCTGATGCTAGGAACGGTGTGGTCGTGCACGCCCTGCACTTCCGCGATGTCGGGGTCGGTGACTTTCGTCGCGGACGACGGGTCGACGAGGGCGTCCACCGGTCCGTCGGCCCCCGTGGCGTCCAGCAGGTACAGCGACCCGGCGTGGCGGTCGTACACGACGACCTCTCCGCCGAGCACGCTCTCCAGAAGGCCGTCGTCCGTGGCGTGGACGAGCGGGCCGGGAGGGACGGTCTGCGCGGGCACCGCGGACAGACCGGTCGTGCACTCGCGCACCAGCCGGCAGCCCGTGGCCAGGTCCGGGTACCGGATCCGCGCCACGGGAACGGACCGCGCCAGCCGGACCAGCCGCTCCAGGTGCCGGACGGGGTGGTCGCCGAACGCGAAGACCCGGGTGGCCAGCGCCATCACCGCGTGACCGGGGGTGAGCGGCTCCACCGAGCCGACGCGGCCCGGGGCCCACTCGGGGAGCAGCACCACCGAGGGGCGGGCGGGCACGGCGCGCCAGTCCGCGGTGAGGTCCATCGGTCGGAGGTACCACGAGGTGGTGCCGCGGAACGGGGGGTCGCGCAGGTCCGTGAAGAGACCCTGGGAGCCGGGCTCCACGCTGAGCGGCTTGGGGTAGGGGTGCGCCGTCAGGCCGCGGTCGAGCAGCACCGCCTCGTCGGTGAGGTAGCGCCACCCCTCGCGGACCAGGCCGGCGACCAGGGTCGACTTGCCGGCGCCGGTCGGTGCCGGCAGCACCACCGTCGCCGTTCCGCTCTGGACGGCGCCGGCGTGCAGCGCGGTCTGCGTGCGGCCGAGGTAGGACACCACCCGCGCGTTGACCGCCGCGACCACCCGGTCGAGCACTCGCGGCGCCGCGTCCACGTCGGCGTACACGTCGAAGGCGGACTGCTCTCGAGGGGGCATCGTCGGGAGAGCCGACAGCGACTCCAGGGCGCGCCCGACGTGCTCCGACAGCGCGGCGTCGCCGGACAGGCGCACGACGACGTCCACCCCTGGCCCCCGGGCGACCACGTGGCCGGGCACGTCACTGCCCCCGGGCGGTGACAGCCCGCCGCTCGCGCGACCGGCGGCCCGACAGGCGGCCGAGGACGTCGACGAAGACGTCGGCCAGCCGGACCACCGTGGCGGGCTCCATGTGCGACCACAGCGGGAGCGTCAGGACCTCCTGGCTGACGCGGTCGGTCACCGGGAGGTGCTGAGGCACGAGGTGCCGGTAGGCCTGCTGCCGGTGGATCGGCGGGTGGTAGTAGCGCCGCGAGTCCACGCCCTCGGCGCGCAGGGCGTCTGCCAGCTCGGGAACGGTGACGCCGGTGACCTCCTCGTCGACGACGACGGTCAGGTCCTTGTACGTGGAGACGTCGGACTCGTCCACGTGCTGGAGACGCACGCCGGGGAGGCCGGCGACGCCTGTCGCGAAGAGGCGGACGAGGGCGTTGCGCCGCGCCACGGACTCGTCGAGGTAGTGCAGGCTGTGCAGAGCAACCGCGGCGTGGAGCTCCGACATCCGCGCGTTGAGCCCCGGGAAGAGGCAGTCGTACGACCCCGGGTTGCCGTAGTCACGGCCGAGCCGGAGCGTCTGGACCAGGCCGTCGTCCCGGGTCGCGACGAGACCGCCCTCGCCGGCGACCGTGACCTTGGTGGGGCTGAGCGAGAAGACCTCGGCCACGCCGAAGCGACCGATCGGGACACCACCGCGGGACGACCCGAGCGCGTGGGCCGCGTCGAGCACGAGGGGGACGCGCCAGCGGCGCGCGAGCTCCTGGAGCGCCTCCACCGGAACCGGTGCACCGTGGACGTGGGTGGCGCTGATGCCGACGACGTCGCCGTCGACGCGGGCCTCGGCGTCCCGGGGGTCGAGCGTCAGCCGCCGCGGGTCGACCTCGGCCCAGCGGGGCGTGCCGCCCGCCCAGTGCACGGCGTGCGCGCTCGCGGCGAACGTCGAGGACGGCAGGACGACGGCGCCGGGCCGGCTCAGCACCGCCTGCCAGACGAGGGCCAGCCCCGCGGTGCACGAGCTCACGGCGACGACGTCCACACCCAGCCGCGCCGCCACGGCTTCCTCGAGCCGGCGCACCCGGGGCCCGTTGGTGAGCATCCCGCCGGCCACCACCCGGGCGAGCTCGTCGCGCAGCCGCCGCTGGTCGGGCAGCCACGGGCGGACCAGCGGAAGGCCGTCCGGGAAGGCGACGGAGCGTCGCGGCTGTGGGACGTCGGTCATGTCGGTCTCCCTGGTGGTCGTGGGCGGGACGGCAGAGCCGGCAGGCAGAGCAGGACGAGGAACAGCGGCAGCAGCTGGGCGCGCTGCCTGGCGAGGATCCCGAAGTTGGCGAACTCGCTCAGGGCGGCGACGAAGAGAACCGTCCCGAGCAGGCAGGCGGCGACGAACACGTTCTCGCGCAAGGCCTTCACCGCACGCCACAAGGACCAGCGCCAGCACCAGGTGAGCCACAGCAGGACCGCGGTCTCGCTCGCAGCGACCAGGCTCTGCAGGTTGTGGGCCTCGAAGGGCAGCGGCCGGAACAGCACCGTGAGGGCCGCGGCCGCCGGGCCGAGAGGGGACAGGAACGGGACGGGCGTGAACTCGGAGCCGCCCTGCTCGGTGCGTCCGCTCGCGTCCCGCAGCGCGGACTGGAGGTCGGCGGCCTGCAGGGACTCGGCTCCGACGAAGCCGGCCCCCACCGAGGCCATCCAGGCGGCCGCCCCCGCGACCGCGAGGAGGGTCACGCCGCGGGCGACCGGGGTGAGCTGGGTCGTGACGGCGGGTCGGCGCAGCGCCAGCCCACCGGCGACTGCGACGCCGACCAGCCCGGAGATGTGCGGCCTGACGAGCCAGGCGCCGAAGAGCCCCAGGGCAAGGACGGCCCAGCCGCGGGCCCGCCCCGACGCGACCAGACCCGTGCCGAGCAGAGCGGTCCCGATCGACAGCTGCATCCACGCGTCCTTGCCCAGCGCGCTGGGCCAGAACGCGAGGGACGGCAGGAGCAGGACGAGCAGGGCGTAGCGACGGTGCAGGCCGTGGGGCACCCCGTGCCGGAAGCCGAGGTAGGCGAACCACTGGCCCCAGAAGCCGGCGAAGGCGTAGACGACGTAGCCCCCGACCATGGTGGGACCCGTGAGCGCGTACACCGCGCTCGTCACGACGTAGATCCATCCGGTGCCGGGGACGCCGGCGAACGAGGAGAAGTCCAGGGCCCGGTACTCCTCGGCGTGCCGGACGGCGAACTCGTGGTAGGTGCCGGCGTCGCTTCCGTCGTAGAGCTTCCAGGCCATGAGGTACCGGAGCACCCCGCACAGCAGCTTCACGCCGAGGGCCAGGAGCGCCACCTGCAGCACCCAGGGGTCCTGGCGCGCCACCTGCGACCGGGCGACGAGGAGCCCACCGACGACGAGCAGGAACGGCACGAGGACGAGCAGGCTCCACGACTCGTAGCCCAGTCTCGACGAGGCCCACACCGTGACCGTGACGTACCCGGTCACGGCGAGGGTGGCCAGGACCGCGGCCGTCCGGGCGCGGTCCGGTGCCGTGACGACGGGTGTCATGCTCGACGCAGGCCGCGTCGCAGCACCAGGGCCAGGTGCTGCGGCAGCGTCGTGCCGCGCGAGGCCAGGAACTCCCGGTCGGGCAGGGCGAGCGCCGCGGCGAGACGGACCCGCTGGGACCACGGCAGGACGGCGAAGGCCGCCAGCTGCTGGCTGCCGTAGGTAGCGTCCGGGCTGCGGTGCCGTTCGAGCGCTCGGGCGGCGTCCGCGGGCGGCTCGTAGCGGTGCGCCCAGGCCGACAGCGCGGTGACGTCCTGGATCTCCAGCACCCGCCACGCGTCGCGCACGGCGGTCGCGAGGACGATCTCGCCCTGCCAGCGGCGCACCATGGCTCTCAGCCGATGGGCGTCCCACTGCCCGTACAACGCCATCTCGGCGACGTCCCGCAACGGCAGCCCGGCTTGCCGAACGCTGCCGAGCGTCGCGTGGTAGGCCGCGTGCAGCAGGCGCGCCTCCGGGCCGAGCGCGAGGAGGCGGGTGCCGGCGACGTCCAGGGGGACCGGCTCGCCCCACAGGTCGGCGACCTCCACCATGGCGCCGAACCGCCCGGTGGCGAGCGTGCGGTGCAGGTCGATCTCGAGCCCGTCCGGCGAGAGCATGGTGACGCTCTTGCCCCACCGGTGGTCGAACGCCGCCCCCAGTCCGGTGCTGCGCCGTCGGCAGCCCCAGCGCTCCAGCGTGGCGACGGCCACGTCGATGCGGTCGGACGGCACCAGGACGTCGACGTCGCCGAAGGGCCGCAGCGAGGGGTTCGCGTAGTCCAGCCGGGCCACGGCGCTGCCCTTGAGGATCCGCGTCTCGACGCCCGAGCCGTCGAGGACCTCGACGACCTGCACCAGCAGGCGCTCCAGCAGCAGCACGCGCACCATCGCCCGTCCGTGGGCGTGCACGAGCTGCTCGTGCACGAGCGGGGGCAGGTCCAGGCACCCCTGCTGCGCCGCCGTGAGGACGAGCCCCGCGAGCCCGTCGCGGTCCGCCGCCCTCACCACGGCGCTCCAGTCGGGGCTGGGCCCCGGGACCGGGTCGACGAGGGTGCCCGGCAGGCCCAGGGCCGCCAGGCGCGCCGGGTCCGGTGCCTCAGGCACGCCGGTCCTCCTCGACGAGCGACTGTGAGGCCAGCGCCTGGATCGCACGGCTCACCCCGTCGCGGACCTCGTCGCGGGACGCCCCGACACCCGCCGCGAGGCGGCCCGCCACCTCCTCGACGGTCCCCGGCGTCCTCAGCGACTGCCAGACCGCGAGTGCCGCGCCGGCCAGGGAGACCGGCTCCCCACCGCCGACGGGCAGCACGACCACACCCTCCGTGGTGTAGCGCCACACGATCCGGTGCCGCCGGCGCCAGCTCGGCTCTCCCGTCACAGCCTCACCACCGACGGCGCGCGGCAGGTGCTGCCGGTGGCGTTGCGGGCGTCGAACAGCACGCGCGAGCGGTCGCACAGCAGGCCCACGTCGTACGTCGCGTGCGGCGTGAGCAGGACGACCATGTCCGCCGCGGCGACCGTGTCGGGTCCCGCCTCGACCCGGTGCAGGGTGTGCCCCGCGACGTCCACCGTCGACACGAACGGGTCGTGGAAGCTGACGTCGGCGCCGCCGCGCAGCAGCCGCTCCACGACGTGCAGCGCCGCCGACTCGCGCAGGTCGCCCACGTCCGGCTTGTACGTCACACCGAGCACGAGGAGCCGCGCGCCGCGCAGCGGCACCCCCCGGTCACTGAGCGCCATGACGATGCGGTCGGCCACGTAGCGCGGCATCATCGCGTTGAGGTCCTGCGCGGTCTCCACCAGCCGGAACGGACGCCCGGTGTCGCGGCGCGACTGCCAGGCCAGGTAGGTCGGGTCGAGCGGGATGCAGTGGCCTCCCACGCCCGGCCCCGGCTGGAACGGCATGAACCCGAACGGCTTGCTGGCAGCCGCGCGGATGACCTCCCAGACGTCGATGTCCTGCTCCGCGCACAGCGTCGCCAGCTCGTTGACGAGGGCGATGTTGACCATCCGGAACGTGTTCTCGAGAAGCTTGGCCATCTCGGCGGTCCGCGGGCCGGACACGGCGACGACGTCGTCGACGACCGTGGCGTAGAACCGCGTCGCGGCGTGCGTGGAAGGATCGTCGACCCCGCCGACCACCCGCGGCGTGTTGCGCAACCCGTACTTGACGTTTCCCGGGTCGATCCGCTCCGGGGAGTAGGCGAGCAGCAGGTCCCTCCCGACCAGCCGTCCGTGCCGCTCGAGGAGGGGGCGGACGACCTGCTCGGTCGTGCCCGGGTACGTCGTGCTCTCCAGGACGACGAGGGCGCCGGGACGCAGGGCGGGGGCGACCGCCGTCGCGGCGGCCTCGACGAACGACAGGTCGGGCCGGTGCTCGACCACCGGGGTGGGGACGCAGATGACCACCACATCCGCGTCGCCCGACCGGGACAGGTCCGTCGAGAACGTCAGCCGTCCCGTCGCCTGGCCCGCGGCGAAGGTCTCCTCGGGCACGCCGGGGACGACGAGCTCCCCGGCGGTCAGCCTCGCCACGCGGTCCTCGTCCACGTCGTAGCCCCGGACGGTGAGCCCCGCGTCGGCGAGTCCGCAGGCCAGGCTGAGCCCGACGTAGCCCTGTCCGCACACGGCCACCTCGGCCGTCCGGCGGTCGAGCCGTCCCACGAGGTGGTCCGCGAGCGCGCGGGTGTCGGACATCAGGCACCTCCGTCGGTGGGCGGTAGGGGGGACGGCAGGACGGGGACGCCGGTGCGCCCGCCGACGTCGCGGGACGCGAACGCCTTCCGGCCGATGCTCTCGGAACCACGGCTCAGCAGGGCCGGGCGCCGCGACCCGGACGCGACGAGCACCGCGCCCAGCACCGGGACCTTGGTACGCCCGAGCACCTCGGCGAGGTGCGCCAGCTGGTCCCGCGTGGTCCGCCCGACCCGGCACACGACGAGCACGGAGTCGACGTCCCGCATCAGGTCGAGCGCGTCGCTCGAGGTCAGCAGCGGCGCGACGTCGACCACGACGACGTCCGCGAGCGCCCGCAGGTCCTTGAGCACGTCCGGCATCCGGGCCGGGTTCACGGAGGCGAAGTGCTCGGGCGAGCCGGCGTTCAGCAGCCGGACGCCGGGGACCCGCGTGTCCGTCAGCAGCGCCGAGACCTCGGCGACGGGGACGTGGGGCTGTGCGGCCGTGAGATCGGCGAGGCCGCGCCCCGGAGGGACGCCGAGACGCCGGCCCAGCGAGGGCCCGTGCAGGTCGCCGTCCACCACGATGACCGAGCGGCCGGCGGCCGCGATGGTGGCCGCGAGGTTGGCCACGGTGGTCGACTTGCCCTCGGCGGCACGGGCCGACACGACAAGCAGCGCTCGCGTCGGTGGCTCGTGCACGACCTGCTGCCCGCCGTCCGCCGGTGCCAGCGAGCGGGCGGGCAGCAGCGTCAGGGCAGACCGCACCCCTCGGTACGCCTCGGCGACGTCGGACCCCGGGTCGGCGACCACCGGGAGGACGTCGGAGTGCCGCTCGTGCCGAGACAGCCGGCGCACCTCACCGATGACCGGCGCCCCGAGCAGGGCCTGCACCTCGCCGCGGTCGCGCAGCCGGACGTCGAAGCGGTCCAGCGCCAGGGCCAGGACCGCGCCGAGCAGGCCGCCGGCGATCATGCCCAGCAGGAGGCGGTGCGTCGGGTTGGCGGGGGGCGCGATGCCCCGGACGCCCTGCTCCAGGGCCTCCCCGGCCTCGAGCACCCGCAGCCCGTAGACCGGTTCGGCGCTGTGCAGCAGGGCGCCCCGCTGGCTGAGGACGGCCTCGTACTGGGTGCGGGTGGACTCCTGGCGTGCCCGCAGCAGGGAGTCGTCCGGGTCGTCGCTGACCTGCTCGTCGAGCTCGACCAGGGCCGCGGCCAGCTGGTCGAGCCGCTGCTGCAGAGCCGCGAGGTCGGCCTGTGCCGCCGCCGCGGCCTGGCCGTCGAACCACGCGATCGTCTGCTCGGCGTAGGTGTTGACGACCCGCTCGACCTCCTCCGGCGCCGACCCGACGGCCGTGATCCCGATCGTCCCCACGGCGTCGTCCACCGCGACGTCCACCCGGGCGGCGAGCGCCGGACCGGACTCCCCGGTGCCGAGCACCTCGGCCACCCGCGCGGGCAGCTCACCGCGCGTCATGAGGAGGCGGGTGTAGGCCAGGTTGGCGGTGCTGTCCGGTTCGCGCAGCAGCGTGGCGGTCGCCGCCCACGTCGAGAACGTGGGCGCCTGCTCCGCGGGCGCCTCGGGGAGGACGAGGGCCGCTCCGGCGCCGCTGAGCAGCAGGCAGGCCAGGACGACCCGCCACCGCCGCAGGAGGACCCTTACGTAGTCGAGTGGCTCCATCGCTCTCCCCGGTCGGTCCCGGCCGGCGGCCGGGGGGCAGGTACGGCCGGTTCCCGAGCCGGCCACGCCTCGACGTCGCGCGCCAGCTGGACCACCCGCCGTCGCAGCGACTCGACGGGCTCGGGGGACCGGGCGCGCTGCACGAGCTCGTCCAGCCCGGCCCGCAGCGCGTCGTCGTCCGGACGGCGCGGGACCAGCCGGACGATGGCGGGGTGGGTCGTCGGGTGGGGCGTCTCCTCCGGCTCCCTCAGCTGCTCGACGAGCTTCTCCCCGGGCCGGCAGCCGGTGAAGACCAGCTCCACGTCGGTTCCGACGCGCCGGCCGGACAGGCGGATCATCCGGCGGGCCAGGTCGGCGATCGGCACCGGCTCGCCCATGTCGAGCATGAACGCCTCGCCGCCTCGCGCCATCGCGGCGGCCTGCAGGACGAGCTGGACCGCCTCCGGGATCGTCATGAAGTAGCGCGTCATCCGCGGGTCGGTGACGGTGACCGGGCCACCGGCCGCGATCTGGCGGGTGAAGGTGGGCACCACGCTGCCGCGTGACCCGAGCACGTTGCCGAACCGGACGAGCGCGTACGCGCGGCCGGCAGCGGGGTCGGCCGCGGAGATGACGACGTGCTCCGCGATCTTCTTGGTCGCACCCATCACCGAGGACGGCCGCACGGCCTTGTCCGTGGAGATGGCGACGAACCGTGGCACCCCCGCCGCGACGCAGGCGGCGACGAGGTCCGCCGTCGCCGCGACGTTGGTCGCGACCGCCTCGCCCGGGTGGGTCTCCAGGATCGGCACGTGCTTGTGCGCGGCCGCGTGGAAGACGACGTCGGGCCGGACCTGCAGCACCAGGCGCCGTACCCGCTCGCCGTCGCGCAGGTCGGCCAGCATCGACTCGCCGAGTGGTCCGACGTCGGCGGCGACGTCGTACAGGAGCGACTCGTCGTGGTCGAGCATGAGGAGCCGGTCGGGGCCGAGGCGCGCGACCTGCCGGCAGATCTCGGACCCGATCGAGCCTCCGGCGCCGGTGACGAGCACCGTGCGCCCGCTCACGAGTCGGGCGACCGCCGCGAGGTCGGTGCGGACCGGCTCGCGCCCGAGCAGGTCCTCGATCCGCACGTCGCGGACGTCGGCGAGGCCGACCTGACTGCTGGCGAGGGTGGCGACGGGCGGGGCGAGCCGCAGGAGGGCCCCGGCGGCCTCGGCGTCGTCCGCCAGCTCCCGGATGAGGGTCCTGGGCGGGTCGTGCAGCGCCACGAGCACCTGGTGCGCGCCCACCTGCCGGCACACGGCGAGCAGGTCGCCGGGAGTTCCTGCCACCGGCACGCCGCGGATGCGGCGGCCGGCCAGGGCCCGGTCGGCGGCCAGGATGGCGACGGGCTCGAGGGTGCCTCCGGCGAGCATCTCGCCCACCAGGTGTGCCGCCGTCGTCCCGGCCCCCACGACCACGACGCGCTGGACGGCTCCGCGGTCGACCGCCCGGCGGTGGGCGAACAGCCGCGCCTGGAACCGGACGAGACCCAGCACCATCGTCGTGAGGAACGCGCCCGCCATGGCGACGGACAGGGGGACCAGGCGGTCTCCGAGGAGCACGACGGTGGCCAGGAGGACGGAGGTGACGAGCCCGGCGACGAGGAGCCGCCTGGCCTCGGCGACGCCGGCGTAGCGCCAGACGTTGCCGTACAGCCCGAAGGCCCCGTGCACGACGAGGACGAGGGCGCAGGCGACGAGCGCGTACGTCCTGAAGTCGGCCCACCGCTGGCCGGACACCCCGCCCCCGTACCGGTACAGCAGGACGGCGGCGTTGCACACGACGACGAGGGCGATGTCGAGCAGCGCGAACGGGATCTCGCCGCGGATCCGCGCAGCGCGGGCGGGGAGCCCGGACCACAGTCCAGCGCTCCGCCTCCGCACGGCAGGCCGTGCCAGACGCATGTGACGCACCCCCCTCGGGCCGCTCGCACCGACAGCAGCGTCACAGGGGCGCACGCGGTCGTGTGGGGCGATCGCGCAAACGCGGTGGGGGTCAATTTCGGAAGGGCAACGGAGACAACGGCTGTCGTGACGCGTTGTCACCCGGCGGTGACGGTGCGCGTGTCCATGACGGCGTCCAGGAGGCGCTCCCAGCCGCCGGCCGCCACCTCCATGGAGAACGACGCCACGCAGTGCCGGCGTGCCGCGTCGCCCCACTCCCGCCGGCGGGAGAGCGCCTCCAGGAGGGCCTCGGAGACGGCCGGCACGTCCCCCACGGGCACGACGCGGCCGGTCACCCCGTCGAGGACCACCTCCGGGACGAAGCCCACCCGGGTGCAGACCCCGGGCAGCCCGCACAGACCCGCCTGGACCAGCGCCCCGGGCACCCCTTCGGTGGCGCTGGTGAGCAGGGCGACGTCCGCGGCGTGCAGCGCCGCACGGACGTCGTCCAGCTGGCCGAGGAAGCGGACGCGGTCCTCGGCCCCGGGCGGGACCGCGCGCTCGGCGTCGACGCGCGCCGGCCCGTCGCCCGCCACCAGGAGGACGACGTCCCGGAGACGCGACACGGCCCGCACCGCGTCCGGCACACGCTTCTCCGGGCCGAGCGCGGCGACGAGGACGGCCACCGGGGCGCCCGGCGCCAGGCCGAGCGCCACCCGCGCGGCGCGGCGCTCCGCGGGCCCGGCCGGCCGGAAGTGCTCCGCGGGCTGCCCGGGAGTCGCGACGTGCACCCGGGCCTCGGGGACGCCGTACCGACGGACGACGGCGTCCCGGCTGCCCGGGCCGAGTGCGGCGACGGCATCCACCCGGCGGAGCAGGGCTCGGACCCTGAGCCGGCGCGTCGGACGGGCCGTCCAGACCCCGGGGTCGCCGATCGTGCGGTAGACGAGCGGGACCTCGTGGCCCCAGAGCGCCGCCACGCTCGCGGGCAGGGTCGTGGAGCCGTGGGCGACCACGACGTCGTGACGGAGCGCCTCACGCCGCAGCGCCACCAGCGTCCGCGGGTGCAGCGGTGACGGGCCGAGCGCCGGGAGCCCCAGACCGGGCAGGCCGGGCGGGGCTGGCGCCAGCGCCACGACCCGGCCCTGGCGGCCGCGTCGCTCGAGCACGCCGTGGATCTGGGTGGCGTCCACCTCCGCGCCCCGGCGCTGGTCGCGGGTGACGACGTGCAGCACCCTCACGTGCGCCATCATCCGCGAAGCCCGGGACGCCCCGCGCGGCCTTCGGTTACGTTCGCGACGTGCGCACTGCGCTCAAGTCGTTGCTGGCGCCGCTCGGGGCGGTGCCGCCGCCCCGCGGCGCGACGCTGCTGACCTACCACCGGGTCGGGGGCGGGTCCACCGACGAGCTGGACGTGACCCGGGAGGACTTCGCTCGCCAGGTCGACCTCCTCTCGGGCGCCGACGTCGTCGATCTCGACTCGGCGCTCGGTCGGCTCGCCACCGGTGACTCGCGAGCCTGCGTCGTCATCACCTTCGACGACGGCTTCGCCGACGTGCACGCGAACGCCTGGCCGCTGCTGCGGCGCGCCGGGCTGCCCTTCACGCTCTACCTGTCGACGGCGTTCGTCGGCGGGACGATGAGCTGGGAGGGCTCGACCGCCACCGCGGCCGGTGACGCGCTGACGTGGCGCCAGGTCGAGGAGATGGTGGCCTCGGGGCTCTGCACGGTCGGCAACCACACGCACCGGCACTGCCGGCCCGAGGACCTCGACAGCGGCGAGGTCGACCGGTGCGGCGACGAGGTGGAGGCGCGGCTGGGGATCCGTCCCCGTCACTTCGCCTTCACGTGGGGGGTGCCGGTGCCCAGGATGTCCGCGGAGCTGCGCAGCCGTTTCGTCTCGGCGGCCACCGGGGCCGTGGGGCGCAACCTCCCGGGCGCGGACACCCTGCTGCTCAGGCGGATCCCGGTGCGGCGGACCGACCCGCTGCCGTTCGTCCGGACCGCCGTGTCCGGCGGCCTGGCGCCGCAGCACGCCTACGAGCACCTGGTCCGGACGGCGAAGAGGATGGGTGCGCGTGCCTGAGACCGCCTCCAGCACCACCTCCCGGGTGCCGCTGCTGCGGGGCCAGGGCGGTCGCCGGCTGCGGGTCCTGCACCTCACGACGGTCGACATGAGCCTGTGGCTGCTGCTGCGGACCGAGCTCGGCTGCGACCTGCGCGCCGGGCTCGACGTCCACACCGCCAGCGCCCCCGGCCCCTACGTGGAGCGCCTGCGCTCCACCGGCCTCCAGCACCACGGCCTGCCGGCCCTGTCGCGGCGGTGGTCGCCACGCCGGGACGCTGTCGCCGCACGGCAGCTGTGGTCGTTGCTGCGGAGGCTGCGTCCCGACGTGCTGCACACCCACACGCCGAAAGCCGGTGTGCTGGGCCGGATCCTGGGACGTGCGGCGGGCGTCCCCGTCGTGGTGGACACGTGCCACGGGCTGTGGACCAGAGCCGGCCAGCCGTCGTGGGTCCGGGCCGGGGTGGTGACGGTCGAGGGGGTGGCCAGCCGGTTCGCGCACGCCGAGCTGTACCAGAACGCCGAGGACGCGATCGCGCTGCGGCACTGGGCGCCGGGCCGCCAGCAGGTGGTGGGCAACGGGATCGACCTCTCCCGGTTCACGCCGGACGGGCGGGCCCGCGCCCGGCTGCGCGCGGAGTGGGGGATCGCCGACGACGTCGTCGTCGTGGGCGGCGTGGGTCGCCTGGTCGCCGAGAAGGGGGTCCTCGACCTCGCGCGGGCGGCCGCCGCGTTCCCCCGCGGCGTCGAGACGGTCTGGGTGGGGCCCCTCGACGACGACAAGCCGGACGCGCTCGGCCGGGTGCCCGGCGGCGTCCGTCTGCTGGGGGCGCAGGAGGACATGCCGGCCGTCTACAACGCCCTGGACGTCTTCGTGCTGCCCTCTCACCGCGAGGGGTTCAGCCGCTCCGCGATGGAGGCCGCGGCGACCGGGCTGCCGATGGTGCTCACGGACATCCGCGGCTGCCGGGAGGTGGGTCGTCACGAGGAGCACCTGCTGCTCGTGCCTCCCGGTGACCCGGCCGCCCTGGCCTCGGCCGTCTCTCGGCTCGTGGCCGACCGGTCTCTGCGGGTCAGGCTGGGGGCCGCTGCCCGCGAGCGGGCGCTCCGGGAGTTCGACCAGGTCGAGGTGGCGCTGCGGTCGCTGCGCACGTACGCGGACGTCGCCGGGCGTCGCGGGCTCGGGTGGTCGACGGGGGGCGACCGGTGAGACGCGTGGTGGACGTGCTCGTCGCGTCGGCGGCGCTGCTGGTCACCGCGCCGCTGCTGGCAGTGCTCGCCGCTGTCGTCCGGGTGCGGACGGGCGGCCCGGTGCTCTTCCGACAGGTGCGTGCCGGGCGCGACGGCGACGAGTTCGTCATCCTCAAGCTGAGGACGATGCGGGACGAGGCCTACCCCGGCGAGCCCGACCGGGACCGGTTGAGCAGGCTCGGGACGTGGCTGCGGTCGTCCAGTCTCGACGAGCTGCCCCAGCTGTGGAACGTCGTCCGCGGCGACATGAGCCTCATCGGCCCTCGACCCACGCTGCCCGAGCAGGTGCGCCGCTACGACGCGCGGCAGCACGGTCGGCTGGCGGTACGGCCGGGCCTGACCGGGTGGGCGCAGGTCAACGGCCGCAACGCGCTGACCTGGCCGGAGCGCATCGAGCTCGACCTCTGGTACCTCGAGCACCGCGGCCTCCTGCTCGACCTGAGGATCGTCGCGCTCACCCTGCTGCGCCTGGTCCGCCCGTCGGGTGTGACGGGGACGGGGGGCGTCAACCCCGGCTTCCCCGGTCAGGACACCGACGACGGGGGAGCGGTCGCCACCACGCGGTAGATCTCCTCGAGCCGGCGCACCGCCGTCCGCACGTCGAACCGGCCGCCCCGCCGGCGGGCGTGCTCGGCCATGACGGCACGGCGACCCGCGTCGCGCGCCAGGGCGACGACCGCGTCGGCGAGCGCGTCGGGCCGGCCCGGCTCCACGAGGAGACCCTCGACGTCCGGCGTGACGGCCTCCGGCAGACCTCCCACCCGGGTGCTCACCACGGGCAGGCCGGACGCCAGCGCCTCCATCACCGCGACGGGGAACCCCTCGTGCCGCGAGGCGAGGACGAAGAGGTCTGACGCGGCGAGCAGGTCCAGCACGTCCGTGCGGTGGCCGAGGATCCGGAACCGGTCGCCCAGCCGCAGCCGTTCGGCCTCCCGGCGCACCTCCGCCTCCAACGGGCCCTGGCCGACCACGAGGAAGACGAGGCGGTCGCACCGGTCCAGCGCCGTCCGGGCCGCGCGCAGGAGGTCGGGATAGGCCTTCTCCGGCCGGAAGTTCGCGACCGTCACGGCCGCCACGTCGCCGTCCTGGAGCCCGAGGGACCGCCGCACCTGCGCCCGGTGACCCGCCGCGTCCGCCAGGGCGCCGAGGTCGATGCCGTGCACGAGGGTCTCCACCCGGCCCCGCCACAGCGGCCACACCGAGTCGCGCACGTCCGGCGACACGGCCAGCGTCGCGTCGTCCAGCCCGTAGGTGAGCGCGTTCGCCCAGCGGGTGACGGGGTGGAAGGCGCGCCAGCTGTTGTGCTCCGTGACGACGAGCCCCGGACGGCGGGCGCGCGGCACCGTCCGCAGCGTCGGACGCACCACCGCCGCCACGGCCGGGCTGTGCACGTGGACCACGTGGATCTCGTTCTCCCGCAGCAGCCTTCGGACCGCCGCCGGCCAGCGCCACGGGGAGCCGGGTAGTCCGCGGACCGGAACGCCCTCCGCCTCGAGGGCAGCGGCGAGGGCGTCGCGCCCGGGGGTGACGTGGGCCGCGGTGTAGCGGAAGCTCCGGTGGTCCGCGTGGCGCGCCTGCAGGACGAGCAGCTGCTCCGCACCGCCGTGCCCCATCCCCTTGATGAGCCACAGCACACCCAGCGTGCCGTCGGTGTGCTCGTTCCCGGGCCCGGCGCCGTCATCCCCTGGCATGCTGGCCATCCTGGCAGCGCGACCGGGGGGAGGGGTGGTCGTGTGCGGAATCGCGGGCGCGGTGGGTCGTCTCGCCCCTGACGACCTCGCCCGTCTCGCGACGTCCCTGGGGTCGGCCGTTCGGCACCGCGGGCCGGACGGGCGCGGTCTGTGGGTGGCGCCCGACGCGGGGGTCGCCCTGGCGCACCGCCGGCTCGCCGTCGTCGGCCTGGGCGAGCAGGGCCACCAGCCGATGACGTCGGCGGACGGCGCGGTGACGGTCACGTTCAACGGCGAGCTCTACGACCACGCGCAGCACCGCGAACGGCTGCGGGACGGCGGTCTGCGGCTCCGGGGCGGCTCCGACACCGAGGTGCTCGTCGAGCTGATGGCCCGGCACGGCGTCGTGGAGACGCTGCCGCTCGTCGACGGCATGTTCGCCCTCGCGGCGTGGGACCGCCGGCGCCGCCGGCTGGTGCTCGCCCGCGACCGGATGGGGGAGAAGCCGCTCTACTGGGTCGGAGGGCCCCGCGTCGTGACGTTCTGCTCCGAGGCCCGGCCCCTGGCGGCCGTACCGGGCGCCGGGCGGGAGCTCGACCGGCGCGCGCTCGCCGCCTACCTGAGACGAGGCTTCGTCACCGGCGACCGCGGGATCCTCGACGGCGTCCGCCGCCTGCCGCCGGGGCACTGGGTGGCGGTGGACGAGGACGGACGCCTCGACGGCCCTCACGCCTGGTGGCGCGCCGCGGACGTCGCGGAAGCCGGCTGGGCCGCGCCGCTGCCCCGGCGGCAGGCCGCGGACACCGTGGAGGACGCCCTGCGCGACGCCGTCCGGGGCATGCTCGTCGCGGACGTCCCGGTCGGGGCCTTCCTGTCCGGTGGCGTGGACTCCACCCTCGTCTGCGCGCTGGCCCAGCAGGTGTCGTCCCGCCCGGTGAGCACCTTCACGGTCGGCTTCGACCAGCCGGACGACGGCACCGCCCAGGCCGGCGTCGACGAGTCCGGCGCGGCGGCCGCGGTCGCCCGCGCCCTGGGCACCTCGCACCACACCCTGCGGGTCGGCCCCACCGACGCGCACGAGGCGCTCGCCGGCGTCGTCGCGGTGCACGACGAGCCGTTCGCCGACCCCTCCGCGGTGCCCACCGCCCTGCTGTGCCGGGCCGCCCGCCGCCACGTCACCGTCTGCCTTTCCGGCGACGGCGCCGACGAGGTGCTGGCCGGGTACAACCGGTACCGCGCCACGACCGGGCCGCTGGCCACGGTTCTCCGTCTCCCGCGCCCGGTGCGGGCGGGGGCGGCGGCCGCGCTGGGCGCGGTGCCGGCCCGCGGGTGGGACGCGGTGGGTCGCCGGGCCCCGTCGGCGCTCTCGACGCGCGTGCTGCCGAGCGACCTCGCGGTCAAGGCCCACAAGCTCGGTCGGGTGCTGCGCGCCGGGGACGGCGCCGCGGCCTACGACGCGCTCGCGGGCGTGCTGGCCCCCGACGTCCTGCTGGCACACCCGGGCGACGCCCTCGGGCACGGGACGCCCGTGCCCGAGAGCCCCCTGCCCGCGGGCCTGTCGCCGCTGCGCCGCGCGATGCTGCGCGACCAGCTCACGACGCTGCCGGACGACATGCTGGTCAAGGTCGACCGGGCCAGCATGGCGGTGGCGCTCGAGGTGCGCGTCCCGTTCCTCCACCGCGCCGTGGTGGAGGCGGCGGCGCGGGTCGCCGACGCTGACCTGGTCGCCCGCGGCCGGCCCAAGTCCCTGCTGCGCGAGGTCGTCGCGCGGCACGTGCCACCGCAGCTCGTCGACCGGCCCAAGCGGGGCTTCGACCCGCCGCTGGGCGCCTGGCTCCGCGGTCCCTTGCGCGCCGCGACGACCGACCTGCTCTCCGCCGACCGGCTGCGACGGCAGGGGCTGCTGGACCCCCGGCCGGTGTCGGCCCTCGTCGAGCAGCACCTCTCGGGGCGTCGCGACCACGCCTACGCGCTGTGGACCCTCCTGGTCCTGCAGTCGTGGCTGGACGACGTCCGGTGACCGGGCTGCGGGTGCGGCGGGCGACGCCGGCGGACGACGGGGCCGTCGTCGACCTCGTCGCCCGGTGCCTCGGGTGGCGGCCCGGCGACCCGAACGCTGAGCTGTTCCGGTGGAAGCACCGGGCCTCGCCGTTCGGGCCGTCCCCGGCGTGGGTCGCCGAGGACGACGGCCGCGTGGTCGGCTTCCGCACGTTCATGCGCTGGGAGTTCACGGACGGCGCGCGGCGGTACCGCGCCGTGCGCGCCGTCGACACCGCGACCGACCCGGCGTACCGCGGGCGCGGCGTCTTCCGCGACCTGACGACCCGAGCGGTCGACGAGCTGGCCGCGGACGGCGTGGACTTCGTGTTCAACACCCCGAACGACCAGAGCCTGCCCGGGTACCTGCGGATGGGCTGGCACGTGGTGGGGCGGCTGCCGCTGCTGCTGCGCGTGCGGACGCCGGTGGCCGCGCTGCGGACCCTGCGGTCCCGGGCCCCCGCCGACCTGTGGTCGCAGCCCGCCGACGTGGGCCTGCCGGTGCGGGACGTCGCGTGGGCGGGCGAGGCCGACGCGTCCGGCGACGGCCGGCTCCGGACGGTGCGCGCCCCCGAGTACCTCAGGTGGCGCTTCGGGCTGAGCGAGCTGCGCTACCGCGCGCTGCCCACCTCCGGCGACCCGGTCGTCGCGCGCTGGCGGCGCCGGGGCCGCGCGCTGGAGCTGGCCGTCGTCCACGTGCCCGCCGTCCCGGCCGGGGAGTCGGCTCGTGCCGTCCGGGAGGCCCTGCGCGCCAGCGGGGCGGACCACGCGGTGGCCCTGGGCTCGCCGGTGCCGCGGGGAATGGTGCGCCTGCCGCGGCAGGGACCCCTGCTCACCGCGCGGCCCCTGGCGGGCCGCCCTCCCGGGCTCGCCGGGTGGGACCTCACCCTGGGCGACGTCGAGCTGTTCTGAGCGACCCGGTGGCGAGCCCGGCGACGACGGCGCCTGCCGTGGTCACCGGCCAGAAGTCGGCGATGTAGTCGACGGACGCCTGCAGGACGAACGCCGTCCACAGCCCCGCGACCACGGTGAGCCGGACGCCCGCGCCGTCCGCGGCGGCGACGGCGGCGCGGAGCAGCACCCACCCGAGCAGCGCGAGGACCAGCGCGGCGCCGACGAGTCCCTGCTCGGCAGCGACCTCGAGGAGCAGGGAGTGGGCCGCGGCGGTGTCGGGGTCCTGGGCAGCCGGCGCGAGGACGGCGAAGGTCCGCGGCCCGCTGCCCGCCAGCGGTGCGGCGGTGACGAGGTCGACCGCGTCGCCCCACAGCTGAACCCGGCGGGGCGACAGCTGGGTGATGAGCCCCGGCAGCGGGCCGTCGCCGCTCTGCCGGCCGAAGCGGCTCCCGACCGCCGCCGAGCCGCCGGTCAGCACCGCGAGCAGGCCGGCGGCCGGCAGGACGACGGTGACCGGCCGCGGCCGCGGGCGCTCGTCCGACAGGACGGCGAACCCGCTCGCGGCGACGACGAGGGCGCCGACGGCGGCCGCCCGTGAGCCGGACCCGAGCGCCGCCACGAGCAGCACGGCCCACAGGCCCACCGCCCACCGTCGGTGGGCGGACGAGGCGGCGAGCAGGGCCGCCGCTGCTCCGGTCACCGCGAGGGCCGCGCTGGCGTTGGCGTACCCCAGCACGCCTGAGCCCGCGTGGGTCGCGGCCCCGACGGCGGTCGCGGCGGCGACGGTGCCCGCCAGAGCGAGTGCGGCGGGTGCGACGTGCCCGAGGGCGCCCACCACGCGGGCCGCTGCGTAGGCCACCGAGGGCACGAGGAACGCCACGGCGACGGCGTCGGGGTCGCCTCGCAGCGTCCCCGGCGCGGCGTAGGTCCAGCCGACCAGCCCGCCGAGCAGCAGGACCGCCGTGGCGTCCCATGTCGCCGAGTGCCTGCGGACGCCGCGACGGCGCGGGACGATGGGCGGGTGGGCCTCGTCATCGTGGGCGCCGGCGGGCTGGGGCGCGAGGTGCTGGACGTCGCGCTCGCCCTGGACGTCGACGTGCTCTGCTTCGCGGACGACGCGCGGGCCGGTTCCGTCGTCCGCGGGGTCGCCGTCCGCCACCCGCGGGACGTGCCGGGGGACGCCTCGTTCCTCGTCGGGGTGGCCGACCCGGTGGCCCGCCGGCGCCTCACCGACCTGCTCGCCTCGGGCGGCTGCCGTCCGGCCACCCTCGTGCACCCCCGCGCCGTCGTCGCCGGCGAGACGCTGCTCGGCGCGGGCTGCCTCGTGATGGCCGGTGCCCACGTGTCGAGCAGCGTGACCGTCGGGGCCGGCAGCCAGGTCCAGTACAACGCCACGGTCGGTCACGACGCCGTCCTCGACGAGGTCGTCACGGTGCTGCCCGGCGCCAACGTCTCGGGGTCGGTGCGGATCGGGGCGGGGGCCACCGTGGGCAGCGGCGCCGTCGTCCTCCAGGGACGCACGGTCGGGCCGGGCGCCTTCGTCGGCGCCGGGGCCGTGGTCACGCATGACGTCGCACCCGGTCAGGTCGTCGTCGGCTGCCCCGCCAGGCCGCTCGCCAGGGCGCGGGACTCGAACCACGACACGGTGGCCTGAAGCCCGTCCGGCAGCGGGACGGCGCGCACACCCGGGAACAGGCCGTGCAGCAGCGTCGCGTCGGCCTGGGAGTCGCGGACGTCTCCCGGCCGCGGGCTCGTGTGCTCACGCGCGACCGGCCGGCCGAGCAGCACCTCGAGCAGGCCGACCAGCGCGTTGAGCGTCGTCCGGCTGCCGAACGCGAGGTTCACCGGCGTGTCGCAGACGACGTGCCGGGCGAGGGCGTCGGCGATGACGTCGCACACCGTGCCGACGAACGTGAAGTCGCGGCTCTGCTCGCCGTCGCCGAAGAGCGTGAGGGGGCGACCCGCCAGGGCGGCCTCGACGAAGCGGGGGACGACGGCCGCGTAGGCGTGGTCGGCCGGCTGCAGCGGGCCGAAGACGTTGAAGAAGCGGAAGGCCAGGACGTCGAGGCCGTAGCAGTGCCGGTACGCCAGGGCGTAGGACTCGGCTGCCAGCTTGCTGACCGCGTAGGGGCTCAACGGTGCGGTGCGCATGCTCTCCCGCTTGGGCAGGTCCGGGTTCGCGCCGTAGACGGACGACGACGACGCGACGACCACGTGGCCGGTGCCGGCGCGCCGGCAGGCCTCCAGCACCTCGACCGTGCCGGTGACGTTGGCGTCGTGGCAGGCGACCGGATCGGCGACGGACCGCGGCACGGACGGCAGGGCCGCGAGGTGCACGACGGCGTCCGCGCCCCCCAGCGCGTCGTCCAGCGCCGCGCGGTCGAGCACCGACGCCTCGACGAACCGGACGTCGAGACCGTCCAGGTTGGCGAGCCGTCCGGTCGACAGGTCGTCCAGCACCACGGTGTCGACGCCGCGTGCCGCGAGGCGCCGCACCAGGTTGGCGCCGATGAAGCCCGCTCCGCCGGTGACGAGTACCCGCATGTCCGCCCCCTCGGTCGCGCCTCCGGGCGCGTCCGGGACCGACGCTAGACAGCCCCTCCGCCGCGTCGGACCGGTTTCGCGGCAACTCGGCGACGGTGAGATGACGAGGCGCCGGCTACCAGCCCCGCTCTCGCCACTCGCCCAGGTGCGGCCGTTCCGCGCCGATGGTCGTCGAGGGGCCGTGCCCGGGGTGGACGACGGCGTCGTCCGGCAGCTCGTCGAACAGCCGCCGCTCGACGTCGTCCAGCAGCGACGTGAAGCGTGTCGGGTCGCCCTCGGTGTTGCCGACGCCGCCGGGGAACAGGGAGTCCCCGGTGAAGACGTGGGTCGAGCCGTCGGCGCCGCGGTGCACGAGAGCGACCGACCCGGGCGTGTGGCCCCGCAGGTGGACGACGTCGAGGGTCACGTCGCCGACCGAGACCGTGTCGCCGTGCCCGACCCGGACGTCGACCGGTACCGGCAGGGCGTCGGCGTCCTCGTCACCGGCCACCGTCCGGGCCCCGGTGGCCTCGACGACCGCGCGCAGCGCGCGGTGGTGGTCCCGGTGCTGGTGCGTGGTGACGACCGTGTCGAGGCGGCCGGTCGGGGACCCCTCGTGCACGAGGGAGAGCAAGGTGTCCGGCGCGTCCGCCGCGTCGACCAGCAGCTGCTCGCCGGTCACGCGGCAGGTCAGCAGGTAGCAGTTGTTGTCCATCTCCGAGACGCTGACGCGCCTGATGGTGAGGGACCCGGTGTCGAGCATCTCGTCGCTGGCCACGGAGGCACGCTAGACGACGCCGCTCACCGCTGCATCCGCCTCCGGTGCGCCGCGTCCAGGGCGTCCGCGGCGCGGACGAGGGCCAGGTGCGACAGCGCCTGCGGCACGTTGCCGAGCTGCCGGCCGAGGTCTGGCGCGTACTCCTCCGACAGCAGCCCCACGTCGTTCGCGAGGCCGACGAGGCGGTCCATCAGCGCCCGCGCGTCGTCCAGGCGGCCGGAGCGCGCGTACTGCTCGACGAGCCAGAAGGAGCAGGCGATGAAGGGGTGCTCGCCGGGGGGCAGCCCGTCGACGCCGGTCTCGGTCCGGTAGCGCAGCAGCAGCCCGCCGCTCATCAGGTCGAGCTCGATCGCCGCGACGGTGCCGAGCATCCGCTCGTCGTCCGGGGCGCAGTACCCGACCTGCGGGAGCTGCAGCAGCGAGGCGTCGACCGTCGTTCCGCCGAAGTACTGCGTGTAGGTGCCGCGGGAGCGGTCGAAGCCCTCGGACTCGATGCGGTCGCGCACCTTGTCCCGCAGGGCGGCCCACGCGTCGGCGTCCCCGTCGAGGCCGTGCTCGCGAACCGCCTGGACGCCGCGGTCGAGGGCGGCCCACACCATCACCTGCGAGTGGGTGAAGTGCCGCAGGGGCCCGCGGATCTCCCAGATGCCGTGGTCGGGGTCCTCCCCGTGCTCGCACACGAAGCGGAGCAGCTCGCGCTGCAGCGGCCACGAGAACTCCGACTCGCCCAGGCCCTCGCGGCGGGCCCGGTCCAGGGCCACCATCACCTCTCCGAGCACGTCACCCTGGTACTGGCCGTAGGCGCCGTTCCCGACCCGCACCGGCGCCGACCCCTCGTAGCCGGGCAGCCAGGGCAGCTCCCGCTCCTCCAGCTCGCGGGCGCCGTCGACGCCGTACATGATCTGCACCTGCTCCGGTGAGCCGGCGATCGCCCGCAGCAGCCAGTCGCGCCACTCGCAGACCTCGTCGTGGTAGCCGTGCGACAGCAGCGCCTCGATCGTCAGCGCGGCGTCCCGCAGCCAGGAGTACCGGTAGTCCCAGTTGCGGCGACCCCCCCGCTCCTCGGGCAGCGAGGTCGTGGCGGCGGCCACGATGCCGCCGGTGTCCTCGTGGGTGAGCGCCCGCAGCACGAGCAGCGACCGCGTCACGTGCGCCTCGTACGGCCCGCCCCGCTCGCGACGGTCGGCCCACTCCTGCCACCGGTCCACCGTCTCGCGCAGCCGCGCCTGCGGGTCCAGCCGCGGCGGCACGGGGCGGTGGGACGGGTACCACGTGAGGACGTAGTCGAGCCGGTCGCCGGCGCGCACCTCGACGGTCCCGGCGTGCCGGTGGTCGGCGGCCTGCGGCAGCGGGCCACCGCGCAGCAGCACGCTGTCCGGCCCGGCGGTCGCCAGCAGGCCCTCGCCGTCGCCGGAGTCGACGACCCGCTGCACCCACGGCAGGTAGCGCCCGTACCCGAAGCGCAGCACCAGCTCCTGCCGCACGAGGACCGAGCCGGCGACGCCCCGGATGCTGCGGACGACGTCCGCCCGTCGGTCCCCGACGGGCATCGCGTCGACCACCTCGACGACGCCGTCCGGGGTCTCCCACGTGGTCTCCAGCACGAACGAGTCGCCGACGTAGCGCCGTCGGCTCGTGGCGGCCGGGTCGACCGGCGCCAGCAGCCACCGCCCGTGGCCGCTGTCGCCGAGCAGCGCACCGAACACCGACGGGGAGTCGAACCGCGGCAGGCACAGCCAGTCGATGCTGCCGTCGCGTCCCACCAGGGCCCCGGTGTGGAGGTCTCCGACGAAGGCGTAGTCCTCGATGGGCAGGGCCATGGCCACATCGTGCCGGGCCCGCCGGCCGCCCGCAGGTGCAGCGCGACGGCCACCCCGGCAGGCTGGCGCCCGTGAGCGACGCCGACGACCAGCACGTCCGCACCCTCGTCGTCCTCGGGGCGAGTGGTGACCTCGCCGGTCGCCTCCTGCTGCCCGGCCTGGGCCGGCTCCTCGCGACGGGGCGGGCACCCCACCTGCGGCTCGTCGGGGCGGGCGTCGACGACTGGGACGACGCGCGCTGGCGCGAGCGGGTGCGCGAGGCCTTCGCCGTCCCGCCGAGCATCGAGGTGAGCGACTCCGAGCCCGTCCGGCCGCCCGGCCACGCGGGGGACGTCACGCTGCGACGCATCGAGGCGGAGACCCGCTACCTGACGGCCGACGTCACGCGACCGGAGGACCTCCGCCGGGTGCTCGACGCCTGCGACCCGCCGTTGGCGCTGTACTTCGCGCTGCCCCCGGCCGTCACCGAGCAGGCGTGCGCCGCGCTCGTCGAGACGGGCGTCCCCGACGGTACGCGGCTGGTGCTGGAGAAGCCCTTCGGCACGTCCCAGGAGTCGGCGCGGAACCTCAACGCCCTCCTGGCGCGGCTCGTGCCCGAGGACCAGGTGCACCGGGTCGACCACTTCCTCGGGAAGTACACGGTGCTCAACGTCCTCGGGTTCCGGTTCGCCAACCGGCTGTTCGAGCCGGTGTGGAACGCCACGCACGTCGAGCGCGTGGACGTCGTCTTCGACGAGACGCTGGGCCTGGAGAACCGGGCCCGCTACTACGACGGCGCCGGCGCCCTGCGCGACATGGTGCAGAGCCACCTGCTCCAGGTGCTCGCCGTCCTGGCGATGGACCCGCCGGCGACGATGTCGGCGCGCGACGTCCGCGACCGTCGTGCCGAGGTGCTGCGGGCCACCCGCGTCGGGGACGACCTGCGCCGGCACAGCCGCCGGGCGCGCTACACGGCGGGACGCGTGAACGGCCGCGACCTGCCCTCCTACGCCGACGAGCCCGGCGTCGACCCGGCCCGGGGCACCGAGACGCTCGCCGAGGTCACGTGCTTCGTCGACTCCTGGCGCTGGAAGGGGGTGCCGTTCCGGCTGCGGTCCGGCAAGGGACTGGGTGCGGCCCGCAAGGAGGCGGTCGTCACCTTCAAGCCGGTGCCGCACCTCCCGACGGGGCTGCGCGGCCGCTCCGAGCCCTCGCGCGTGCGGCTGGGCTTCGGCCCCGACTGCCTGACGATCGAGCTGGACGTCAACGGGCCCGGTGACCCGATGGAGCTGGACCGCGTCGCCCTGACCACCCACTTCGGGGCGGGTGACCTGCCCGCCTACGGCGAGGTGCTGGCCGGCGTGCTCGAGGGTGACCCGCTGCTGTCGGTGCGGGGGGACGTCGC
>JBKHXE010000035.1:0-30129 GCA_046566185.1 Actinomycetes bacterium
AAGTGGCCGGCCGGGTCGTCCTCCTCGGCAGCCGCAGCCGCACCGCATGGTGGCTGGGCACGTCCTCGCTCGCGTTGGCGAAGATCCTCGACAACATGGAGATCGGGCACAACGTGCTCCACGGGCAGTGGGACTGGATGCGCGACCCGCGAATCCACTCCTCGACCTGGGACTGGGACCACGCGTCCCACCCGGAGCAGTGGCGGCGCGCCCACAACGACCGGCACCACGTCAACACCAACGTGCTCGGCAAGGACAACGACCTCGGCTACGGCATCCTGCGCGTCGACGAGGCCCAGGAGTGGGAGCCGCGGCACCTCGCCCAGCCGCTGTGGAACCTCGTGAACGCCTGCATCTTCGAGTACGGCATCGCGATGTACGACCTCGACCTCGGCGAGTCGCTCCGCACGGGCAGCGGCTTCTCCGAGGAGCAGAAGGACGAGATGCGTACGACGGCCCGCCGCGCGGCGCGCAACGCGTTCCGCGACTACGTCCTGCACCCGCTGCTGTCCGCTCCGACCGGCTCGGCCCGCACGACCCTGACCGCCAACCTGGTCGCCAACCTGGCCCGCAACGTGTGGAGCCACTCGGTGATCATGTGCGGCCACTTCCCCGAGGGCGTGGAGACGTTCGCGAAGGAGTCGATCGAGGGCGAGACGCGCGGCGAGTGGTACCTGCGGCAGATGATCGGCTCGGCGAACATCGAGGGCAGCAAGGCGATGCACCTGATGACCGGCAACCTGTCGCACCAGATCGAGCACCACCTGTTCCCCGACCTGCCGAGCAACCGCTACGCGGAGATCGCCCCGCGCATCCGTGAGATCTGCGGGCGCTACGGCCTGAGCTACACGACCGGCACGCTGCCCCGCCAGGTGGCCTCGGCGTGGAAGCAGGTCATCCGCCTGTCGCTCCCCAACGACGTCGCTCCCCGCCAGGCACCGGCGGCCGGGGCGCGCGCCGTGGCACACCGACTGCGCCGCCGCCTCCGCCGAGGCTGACCCGCCGGCGGGGCAATCCGTCGGCGAGTCGGCTCCGAAGCGCTGTCGTCTCGGGGAACAGCGCGGCCACGGCCGCACGGCGGAAGGAACCCTCATGAGGAAGCTGGCAGTCCTGACCGTGGCCGGAGGGATCGTGGCCCTCGCAGTCGGCCCGGCCCTCGCGGCGCACGACCGCAACCCGTCGGCACAGGTGGAGAGCTACCGGTACACGCTGGAGTCCGTCCAGTCCGGCGACGTCCCGGGCACCGACGGCCTGGGCGGCTTCACCCGGATCGCCACCCTGCCGAACGGCAAGGTGCAGGTGACCGTCGAGGCGACCGGCCTGGCCCCCGGCCTGCCGCACGCGATGCACCTGCACGACACCACCGGTGAGGACCGTACCCGGTCGAGCTGCCCGGACGCGTCCGCCGACACCGACGGCAACGGCGTCATCACCGTGGTGGAGGGTGCCCCCTTCTACGGCGGCATCATCGCGTCGCTGACGACCACCGGCGACACGTCGCCCGCCAGCGGACTCGCCCTCGACCGGTTCCCGGTGGCGGACGCCGACGGCAACCTCTCGTACAGCCGCACGTTCACGCCGCAGGACCCGAGCGTGCTCGCGCAGGCCGGCACCGCCCAGGTGATCGTGCACGGCATCGACGTCGACGGCAACGGCGCCTACGCCTTCAACCCGGACGACGAGTTCGCCGCCCTGCCCTCCTCGCTCAGCCCCAGCATCCCGCTCGAGGCCACCGTCCCCGCGCTTTGCGGCGGCATCCTCAACTGACACCCCGCTCTCGCGGCGCGGACGGCCGGCCACTCAGGGGGGTGACCGGCCGCCCGTGCCGCCGGCCGCCGGCTGCGGTTGGATCGAGCCGTGACCCGGGTCCTCCTCGCCCCCGACAAGTTCAAGGGCTCGCTGTCGGCGCCGGCCGTCGCCGACGCCCTCGCCCGCGGCCTGCTGTCCCGACGTCCGGACGCCGAGGTGCGCCGCGTACCGGTCGCGGACGGCGGGGACGGCACCGTCGACGCCGCCGTCGCCGCCGGGTTCACCCGCGTTCCGGCGACCGTGCACGGGCCGCTCGGCGAGCCGGGCACCGAGACGTCGTTCGCACTCGACGGCCACGTCGCCGTGGTCGAGATGGCCGACGCCTGCGGCCTGCTGCGCCTGCCACCCGGCGTCCTGGACCCCCTGCGCGCCTCGAGCCGCGGCCTGGGGGACGTCATCCGCGCCGCCGTCGACGCCGGTGCGCGCCGCGTCGTCGTCGGCATCGGTGGCAGCGCCAGCACCGACGGAGGTGCCGGCATGCTGCAGGCCCTCGGTGCGCGCATCGTGGACGCCGAAGGCCGCGAGATCCCCTCCGGCGCAGCGGGACTCGGCGACGTCACCGACGTCGACCTCTCGCCACTGCGACAACGCATGGCCGGGGTCGACGTCGTCGTGGCGTGCGACGTCGACAATCCCCTGCTCGGGCCGCGGGGGGCCGCCGCGGTCTACGGACCCCAGAAGGGCGCGACGGCGGACGACGTCGAGCGGCTCGAGGCCCGGCTCGCCCGGTGGGCGCACGTGCTCGGGTCGAGGACCTCGGCGGACGCCGCCGGGGCACCCGGCGCCGGGGCCGCCGGCGGCGTGGGGTTCGCCGCGCTCGCCGCGCTCGGCGCCCGCCTGGCGCCCGGCATCGACCTGGTGCTCGACCTCGTCGGCTTCGACCAGCACGTGCAGGGGGCCGACCTGGTGGTCGTCGGCGAAGGCTCCCTGGACGAGCAGTCGCTCGCCGGAAAGGCGCCGGTGGGCGTCGCCCGGCGGGCCCGTGACGCCGGGGTGCCCGTCGTCGCCGTCTGCGGGCGACGGGACGTCGACGACCCGGCCCTGCTCGAGGCCGGCATCGGGAGGGCGCTCGCGCTGACCGACCTCGAGCCGGACGAGTCGGTCTGCCGCCGGGACGCCGCGCGGCTGCTGGAGGCTGTCGGCGGCGTGGTCGCGGACATGCTGCCTCGCTCCGCCACCCCCGACTAGCCTGCGGGGGTGACCGACGTCCGCACGCGCAACAACGTCACCGAGCAGGGCGACCTCGACGGTCCGGTGCTGCTGTTCGCGCACGGCTTCGGCTGCGACCAGAGCATGTGGCGCTTCGTCGTGCCGCACTTCACCGCGACGCACCGGGTGGTCCTCTTCGACCACGTCGGCCTCGGCTCGTCCGACCTGTCGGCGTTCGACCCCGACCGCTACGCGACCCTCGACGGGTACGCCCATGACATCGTCGAGATCTGCGACGAGCTCGGCCTCACCGACGTCGTCCTGGTGGGCCACTCCGTCTCCGCGGTGATCGGCGCTCTCGCCGTGGCCGCCGCGCCGGCCCGCTTCGCCGGCCTGGTGATGGTCGCGCCGTCCCCCCGGTACACCGACGACGTCGGGTACGTCGGGGGGCTCACCGACGAGGACGTCGCGGTGCTGCTGGAGTCGATGGAGGTCAACTACGTCGCCTGGGCCCACCAGACCGCGCCGGTGATCATGGGTCGGCCGGACGTGCCGGCGCTCGGCGACGAGCTGGTCGACTTCTTCTGCCGCGCCGACCCCCGCATCGCCCGGCACTTCGCGCGGGTGACCTTCAGCTCCGACAACCGGGGCGACCTGGCCCGCGTCGGCGTCCGGACCCTCGTGCTGCAGTGCCGGGACGACCTGCTCGCGCCCGACGAGGTGGGCGAGTTCGTCCACCGCAGCATCCCCGGCAGCACGCTCGTGCGCCTCGAGGCGCGCGGGCACTGCCCCAACCTCAGTGCACCTGAGGAGACGGCGGTCGCCATCCGCGAGTGGCTGTGAGCGGCGCCGACGACGCCGCAGTACTGCGGGAGCAGCTCGACGACGCCCCGTGCGGGCTGCTGACCCTGGACGCCGACGAGGTGGTCACCAGCGTGAACTCCGCTGTGCTGCAGTGGCTCGAGCGAGCGCGTGACGACGTCGTCGGCCGGCGGTTCACCCAGCTGCTGGCGCCGGGCAGCCGCGTGTACCACGAGACGCACGTCGGAGCCCTCCTGCAGCTGCGTGGCGAGGCGCGGGAGGTGGCGGTCAGCCTGCTGCGGGCGGACGGCGCCAGGCTGCCGGCCCTGATGAGCGCGCGGCGCCGCCCGGCTGACGGCGCGCGCCCCCCGCGCACCCTCGTCACGCTCTTCGACGCCTCCGACCGCACCCGGTACGAGGCCGACCTGCGCGCTGCCCGCGCGAGGGCCGAGCGCGCGACGGCCCGGCTCGTGCGGCTCGAGGAGGTCGTCGCCGAGCTGTCCGGCGCGGCGGACCTGGCCGCCGTCCGCGCCGTCATCCGCACGGCGACGCACCGCACGTTCCCCGACCGCAGCCACGTCTGGCTCGGTGACGACGGCCCCCTGCCCGTCGGGCCGGCCGACGACCTCGCGGACGGGCTGGTCGTGGTCGCCCCCGTCGGCACGGCGCGGGACCGGTTCGCCTGGTTGCCGGCGGCCCCGCCGGCCGCGGAGTTCGTCATCGTGGTGCCCCTCACCGCCCACGACGAGCTCCTCGGTCTCGCCGCCGTGTTCAGCAGCACGGCGCCCGACCCGGACGACCTCGCGATCCTGCAGACCATCGGGCGCCAGGCGGGGGTCAGCCTCGACCGGGCACGGCTCGGTGACGAGCACCGGGACGCCTCCCTGACGCTCCAGCGCAGCCTCCTGCCGCCGGCCCTGCCCCAGGACGCCCGGCACCAGATCGCCACCCTCTACCGCCCCGGGACGGCGCGCCTGGAGGTCGGCGGCGACTGGTACGACGCCTTCGGCGTCGGCCGCGACCGGCTGATGGTCGTCGTCGGCGACGTGGTCGGCCGCGGTGTGCACGCGGCCGCGGCGATGGGCCAGTTGCGCAGCGCGATCCGGGCGGTCGCCCTCATCGACCCCGCGCCGGCCGCCGTGCTGGCCCACCTCGACGCGTTCGTGGCCGGCGTCCCCCACGCCCGGACGGCGACCGTCACGGTCGCCCTGGTCGATCTCGGCACCGGGCGCCTGCGGCTCGCGTCGGCGGGGCACCCGCCGCCGGTGCTGGCGAGCGGCCGCCGGGCCCGCCTGCTCTGGGAGGGCCGGTCGACGCCCCTCGGCGCCCGGTTCGGCGACGCCAGCCGGCCGGAGGCGGAGATGGTGATGGCCCCCGGCGACCGCCTCGTGGCGTACACCGACGGGGTGGTGGAGCGACGCAGCGGCGACCTCGGCGGCCAGCTCGACGCCCTCGCCGCCGCGGTCGGCGCGCACCACGACGTCCCCCTCCCCGCGATGCTCGACGCCGCCGTCGGGACCCTGCTCGCCGGCACCGCCGCCGAGGACGACGTCTGCGCCCTCGCTCTCACGCTGCAGCCGCAGCCGTGCTGGCGCCACGTGGTGGACGCGGCCGCGCCGCGCCTGTCCGCGCTGCGCAAGGGCCTCACGGCCTGGTTGGCGACGCTCGGCACTCCCCGGGACGAGGGCGAGCTCGTCGTGCTGGCATGCTCCGAGGCCGTGGCGAACGCGATCGAGCACGGTGGGGCGGGCACGGTCGACGTGCTCGCGACCCTGGACGGCGCGCTGCTGCGCGTCCGGGTGGAGGACGACGGCAGCTGGCGGCCCCCCACCGCCTCGGACGACCGCGGTCATGGCCTCCAGATCATGCGCGCCGCGATGACCGCCGTCGAGGTGACGCCCGGGCGTGGCACTGTGGTGGCCATGCATCGACGGCTTCGCCTGGGGAACGGGGCGTGAGCACCCAGCTCGACGTGCGGTCCGAGCGCCGCGGCGCCGTGGACGTCGTCGCGCTGACCGGCGAGATCGACCACGAGAGCGCCGTCGCGGTGGAGCGCAGGCTTCTCGGGCTGGCCGAGCAGGCCCGGGCCCTGGTCCTCGACATCACCGCGGTGACGTTCATCGACAGTGCCGGTGTGCGGCTGCTCGACCGTCTCGTCGAGACGTGCGCCGACCGCGCCCTGCTCGTGGCCGCCCCGGACGAAGGCCCGGTCCGCCTCGTGCTGCGCCTGTGCGCGTTCCCCGAGCACCTCCTGAGGCCGACCGCCGACGGGGCGGCGGCCGAGCTCGGGGGCTGACCGCGCCGGTCAGCCGGCCGCCTCGACGGCCGCGCCGATCGAGGCCCGGGACCGGTCGGTGAGGAGCTCGCCGTTCACGGAGACGGTCGGGGTGCCCTGCACGCCGGCCCGCGACGCGGCGTCCGTGGTGGCCGCGGCCCAGTCCGTGAACCGCTCGTCCAGCACGCACTGCTCCGCGGCGGCGTCGACCCCCACCGACTCGGCGACCGACCAGATCTGCTCGTTCGACAGGCCCGGGCCGCTCTCGGGCGCCTGCCGGGCGAGCATCGCGGCCGTGAAGTCGCCGAACGCCTCCGGCGACGTCTCCGCCACGCAGCCAGCTGCACTCGCCGCGCGCGTGGAGAACCGGGTCGTGGAGTACCGGTCCAGGATCGAGATCGGCTTGTAGACCAACGAGATCTCACCGTCCGCCGCGAGCGACCGCAGCCACTCGCCGTCCTGCGCCTCGAACTGGGCGCAGGCGGGGCAGGCGTAGTCGAGGTAGACGGCGAGCTCCGGCGCGTCCGGGGCGCCGGCGGCGACGACACCGCCGTCGACGACGTTGGCAGGGGCGGCGGAGCCGTCGGTGACGGCGCTGCGGCCGGCCTGGACGACGGCGCCGACCGCGACCACGACGGCCAGGACGCCGACGGCTGCACCGGAGACGGCCAGGCGGCGCGTGCGCCGCCGCCTGGCCTCGACCTCCTCCCGCAGGCGGCGTGCCTTCTCGCGGGCGGCGTCCTTGCGCTCGGCCCTGGTGGGTCGGTCCGTGGTGTTGCTCATGACGACGCTCCTTGCGTCACAGTGGTTCTCGGATGTTCGGAGGACAGCGCGGCGTCGAGCGACAGCCGGCTGGTCGGCCGCCACGCCAGCAGTGCTGCGGCGGCGAGCAGTGCCAGGTCCCGCGCGATCTCCTGCGGGTAGCGCGTCTGCGAGGCAGCCACCTCACCGCCACCGCCGAAGCAGCCGCAGTCGATGCTCAGCCCCCGGGCCCACGCGGACGCGACGCCGGCGACGAACACGACCATCAGCACGACCGTCAGGACCGCGGCCACCCGGGTGACGAGACCGACGAGCAGCAGGACGGCGACCGCGACCTCGAGCACGGGCAGCCCCAGACCGACGACCTGCGCCACCGGCTCGGGCAGCAGCCGGTAGGCGCGGACGGCGCGGACGGCGGCGTCCGGGTCCGGCAGCTTCAGCGCCCCGGCGACACCGAGGACGCCGGCCAGCACGAGCCGCAGCACGGTCGCGGCCCACGGCGAGGCGAACGCCGCGCTCACAGCCGGCCCCGCCGCCGGCTCGCCCATGCCGCGGTGGCCGCCCCGACGAGCGCGGCCGCGCCCACCACCCACCACCAGCGGCTCACCGGCGCCGCGTCCGGCGGTGGCTCCGCGGCCGGTGCCGGGTCGGTGGTCCGCACCGCCGAGGCCGTCCGCGTCGTCCCGGCGACGGTGAACGCGAGCTCACCCGAGATCGGGTGCCCGTCCCGGGCGGTGACGCGCCAGGCCGCGCGGTAGTCACCGCGCGGCAGGTCGGCCGGCAGCGCAGCCACGACGTCGGTGCCCGACACCTCGGGCGCCGCGACGTCCACCGGCCCGGTCGGCCCCGACACGGCGACCTCCGCGCCGAGCGCGAGCACCTCGTCGGTGAAGGTGAGCGTGAGCCGCGCCGGCGCGGCCGGCAGCCGGTCGCCGTCGGCGGGGGCGGCCGTCCTCAGGCTCGTGTGCGCCGCAGCCGGGGCGAGCGGCACGAGCGCGAGGGCGGCGAGCAGGAGCAGGACGGTCGAGCGTCGGGTCATGAGGGTCCTCGTCGGGTCGGGCGGCACGGGCGCGGGCGCCGACCCCACCGGGGTCAGGCGGCGAGGACGAGCGGTGGCCCCCGGCGCAGCACCCGCCGCGCCGCGAGCACCGACGGCAGCGGCACGACGTCGGCGGCGACGGGCGGCTGCGGCCGTCGTGCGACGACGAGGGGGGCCGGCGCGACCAGGGGCCGCAGCACGGCACCGACGAGGATGCGGACGGCGTCCACCGCGGCGCCCAACCGGGCCAGCCAGGCGGCGCCGGCCAGCGTGGCGAGGGCGTGCGCGGCGAGCAGCGCGACGCCGGTCAGCGCGGCGGTCAGCACGAGCCGGTCGGGCGGGGCGAGACCGGCGCCCGGGCCGCAGACCGACGCCGCGCCCCAGATCGCGAGGTCGAGGCCGGCGCCCGCGGCGCGCCCCACGGCCTGCAGGCAGCCGGTCGGCTGGGTCAGTGCGAGCACGCCGTGGACGGCGAGCTGCGCGCCCAGGAGCCCGACCGGCAGGCCGCGGTGCACGGTGAGCGCCGCCACCACGAGGGCAGCGGCCGCGCCGACCAGCAGGGCTGCGGCGCCCGGCGCGAGGCCCGAGACCAGCACCTGCGCGGAGCCGGTCGTCAGCAGCGCCAGGGCCGTGACCGCCAGCGCCCTCGGCGCGGCCGCACCGGGCCGGCGCGGGTCGCCGGCCCGCGGCTGCTCGCGCTCGCGGGGCATGACGGCACTGTACGTGAGCGCGCGTGCGCGCCGACCGGGACCAAGGACCCCACCGCTCCGGTCAGGGGCCGGCGAGCGGTGGCCCCTGCAGCGGCGTCCAGTCGGGCTGCGTGCCGCCGAGCACGGTGAGCGCCGCCGCCCCCGCCACGACGAGCAGCACGGCGACCGCGACCTGGCCTCCGCGACGTCCGGGAGCGATGCCGCGCAGCGTCGCCCGCGTGCCGCGGCGCACCGAGGTGCCACCCGGCCCCCACCAGCCGGTCAGCGCGGCAGCGGCCGCGCCGACCGCGAGGGGCACCGGGCCGCCGGGCGAGACGGCGCCCGCCGTGGCGGCGGGCCGGCCGAGCACCCAGCTCGTCACGAAGGCGGCCGCGACACCGACGAGCAGCGGCAGCACCGCGGCGGGCAGGGACACCAGGGCGGCCCGCAGCAGCTGCGCCGGGCTCGCCAGCACGGTCCACGCGACGTCCGAGCGCCGCGGTCCGCGCTCGTACCGCCGCCGCAGCAGCGCCCCCTGGGACCGGTCGACGGTGCGGGCCAGGGCGGTTCCCGCCAGCCCGAGCAGCGCCGCCATCACCGGGGCGACGGCGGCGAGCGCCGCGAGCGCCAGCAGGCCGGCCGCCAGGGTGCCGGTGCGCCGGGTCGTCGCCGGGTGCACCGGGGCAGGCGGCGGCGCGACGGCGCGCTCGGCGAGGGGCGCCGGCCCCGGCACGACGGGCACCGCCCGGGTCGGCGGCACCTGCCGCAGCGGCTGGGTGGCCGCCGCGGCAGCGGCCGGCCCGCGGCCGCGCAGCGACTCCACCGCCTGGCGCAGCTCGCCCGGCGCCGGACGTCGCGCCGGCTCGACGTCCAGCCCGCGCCGCAGCACGTGCAGCAGGCCGGCGGGCACGCCATCCAGGTCGGCCTCACCGCGCCGCACCCGCTCCATCACCGCCTCGGCCGGCCCGCGCCCGAACGGCGGCCGACCGGTGGCGGCGAAGGCCATCGTGGCCGCCCAGCCCCACCAGTCCGTGGCCGGGCCGACCGGGTCACCGGCCAGCACCTCCGGCGAGAGGTACCCCGGCGTGCCCATCACGAGGCCGGTCGAGGTGAGCCGCACGTCGTCCGCGACGTGAGCGATGCCGAAGTCGATGACGACGGGGTCGCCGTCGAGCATCAGCACGTTGGCGGGCTTGGGGTCGCGGTGGACGACGCCCGCGGCGTGGATGGTGGCGAGCGCCTGCCCGAGCCCGTCACCGAGACGCGCGAGGGCCGGGGCGGGCAGCGGGCCGGCGTCGCAGACGAACCGGTCCAGGGCGGGTGCGGGCACGTACTGCGTCACGACGTACGGGGTATCGCCGTCCACGTCGGCGTCGAGCACCGCCGCGACCCGGGGGTGCCGCACCCGGCGCAGGGTCTCGACCTCGCGCACCAGCCGCCGCCGCGCGTCCGGGTCGCCGGCGATGTGCGGTCGCATCACCTTCACGGCCACCGCGCGGCCCGCGCCGTCCAGGGCGAGGTGGACGACGCCCATGCCGCCCTCACCGATGCGCTGCACCAGGCGGTAGCGGCCCAGGCGCGCGCCCGCGTGCGTCTCGGTCACCCCGTCACGGTACGGCAGCGGCGCCCACCGGCTGCTGTCCTACCTGCTGATGTACGCCTCGAGCTGGTCCCGTTCGGCCTGGAGCTCGTCCATCCGGTGCTTGACGACGTCCCCGATGCTCACGATGCCGGCGAGCTCGCCGTCGACGACGACCGGGATGTGCCGGATGCGCTGCTCGGTCATCGTCACCATCAGCTCGTTGACGTGGTCCGTCGGGGCGCAGGTGTGGACGTCGGTCGTCATGATGTCCGCGACCCGGGCGTCCAGGATGCGCTCGCCGTCGGAGCACAGCCGCCAGACGATGTCGCGCTCGGAGACGATGCCCTCGACGTGGCGACCGTCGGACGACACCACGGCGGCGCCGACGCGCCGGTCGCTGATGAGCTGGAGAAGGTCACGCACCGAGGCGTCGGGCGTGATGGTCAGCACCTCGTTGCCCTTGCGCCTCAGCACTCCGGAGATCTGCATCTGCACACCACCTCCCCTGGACCGTGCCGGCGGCCGTCCGCGCAGGCTCGCACCGTCCGTGAGGGAAACGTAGCGGCGATCAGGACCGAGCGGGAGGGGCCGTCCGCGGGTATGTTGGCGAGTGTCCCCAGCGAAGGAGCTGAACGTCGTCGTGCCCGCACGAGGTCTCGAGTTCGTCGTCGTCGCCAACCGCCTCCCGGTCGACCGGGTCGTCGAGCCGGACGGCAGCACCGGCTGGCGCCGCTCCCCCGGCGGGCTCGTCACCGCCCTCGAGCCGGTGATGCAGAAGGCGGACGGCGCGTGGGTCGGCTGGTCGGGGGCCCCTGGCCCAGCCGAGGAGCCCTTCGACGCCGACGGCATGCGGCTGGTACCCGTAGGCCTGTCCGAGGACGAGGTCGCGCACTACTACGAGGGCTTCTCCAACGCCACCCTGTGGCCGCTGTACCACGACGTCATCGTCGCCCCGGAGTTCCACCGCTACTGGTGGGACGCCTACGTGCGGGTCAACGAACGGTTCGCCGAGGCCGCCGCCGAGCAGGCCGAGCGGGGCGCCACCGTCTGGGTGCAGGACTACCAGCTGCAGCTGGTACCGGCGATGCTGCGCGAGCGGCGGCCGGACCTGCGCATCGGGTTCTTCAACCACATCCCCTTCCCCCCGTACGAGATCTTCGCCCAGCTGCCGTGGCGCACCCGCGTCATCGAGGGACTGCTCGGGGCGGACCTGCTGGGCTTCCAGCGCACCCAGGACGCGAACAACTTCCTGCGGGCCGCCAGGCGCGCCACCGGGTTGACCAGCCGGGGCCAGGAGGTGCGCGTCACCGGCCCCGACGGCGGCACGCGCGCCGTCCGGGCACACGCCTTCCCCATCTCGATCGACTCCCGCGGCCTCGACGAGCTGGCCCGGTCGGAGCCGGTGATGCGTCGCGCGCGGGAGATCCGGGAGGAGCTCGGCTCGCCGCGCCGGCTGCTGCTGGGGGTGGACCGGCTCGACTACACCAAGGGCATCGGGCACCGGCTCAAGGCCTTCGGCGAGCTGCTCGAGGACGGCAGCGTGTCGTCGGAGGACACCGTGCTCGTCCAGGTCGCGACGCCCAGCCGCGAGCGCGTCGAGCACTACAAGCAGCTGCGCGACGAGATCGAGCTGACCGTCGGCCGCATCAACGGCGACTTCTCGACCCTCGGACACCCGGCCGTGCACTACCTGCACCACTCCTACCCGCGCGAGGAGATGGCGGCGCTGTTCCAGGCCGCCGACGTCATGCTCGTGACCTCCCTGCGTGACGGGATGAACCTCGTCGCCAAGGAGTACGTGGCCGCCCGTCACGACGAGCGCGGGGTGCTGGTGCTCAGCGAGTTCACCGGCGCCGCCGACGAGCTGCCGCAGGCGCTGCGCATCAACCCGCACGACATCGACGGCACGAAGCAGGCCGTCCTGCAGGCGCTCGAGATGCCGGAGCGCGAGCAGGTGCGCCGCATGCGGGCCCTGCGCCGGCGGGTGCTCGAGCGGGACGTCGCCCGGTGGGCCGAGGCGTTCCTCACCGAGCTGCAGGCGACGCCCGCGTGACCGCCGCCGACCCGGCACTGACCGACGCGCTCCGCCGGCTCGCCGACCGTCCGTCGGTGCTCGTCGCCCTCGACTTCGACGGCGTCCTGGCGCCGATCGTGGAGGAGCCGTCGGCGGCCCGGGCCCTGCCCGAGGCCTCCCGCGCGGTCGCGGACCTCGCCGCGCAGGACGGCGTGACCGTCGCCCTCGTCAGTGGGCGGGCGCTGACCGACCTGCGGTCGGTCGCCGACCCGCCGGACGACGTCGTGCTGGTCGCCAGCCACGGCGCCGAGGTCGCCGGGGCCCCCGGTCCGGAGGTGCCGCGCGAGGTGCTCGACCGGGTGGTGGCCGGCCTCGAGGCCGTCGCCGCCCAGCACCCCGGCACCGCGATCGAGCACAAGCCCGCGGCCGCCGTCCTGCACACCCGGCGCGCCGCCCGCGACGTCGCGGCCGACGCCACGCGCGCCGCCCTGGAGGCGGCCGGCGCGGTCGAGGGCGCGCACGTGCTGCAGGGCAAGGAGGTCGTGGAGGTCTCGGTCGTCGAGGCCGACAAGGGCACCGCGCTGCTGGCGCTCGCCGACCGCCTCGGCGTCGACGCCGTCCTCTACGCCGGCGACGACGTCACCGACGAGCACGCCTTCGAGGCCGTCGCCGGGCGCGGTGTCGACGCCGACGTCACCGTCAAGGTGGGCGACGGCGACACGGCCGCCGCCTACCGCGTCGCGTCTCCCGACGCGTTCTGCGCGGCCCTCACCACCCTGCTCTCTTTTCGGCGCGGGGTGGCCCCGCAACGGTAGGTTCGTAGCGGGGCCACCCCGCGACGTTCCGGGAACGTCGTTACGCCGCCCAGTAAGGACCGTCGACGAGAACGCAGTACGCCCACGGCTCGAGCGTGACCTCGGTCTCCGCGTCGACGGTGACCTCCTCCTCGGCGAGGGAGTCTCAGAACCGGCCGTGGTGCCGGCGGCCGGTGACGGTCACCGTCCGCGTCGTCGGCGAGAGGTTGAGGACGGCGAACAGGGCCGATGAGTGGTCCCGCGGTACGAAGCTGAGCACCTGGCCCGGCCGCGTGCCGGGCACGCGCTCCATCCTGGCCCCCCCACCGGCCGTTCCACAGCGCCGAGCAGCTGCGCTTCAGCCTGCAGGTCAGCGGCGAGGAGCCGGTCCGGTCGACCCGCGCACGACCAGCTCGGGCCGGAAGACGTACTCCGCGCGCGGCGCCGGGACGCCGGTGATCTCGTCGAGCAGGGCGCGTACCGCCGCCGTCCCCATGCCGGTCACGGCCTGCCGGATCGTCGTCAGCGGCGGGTCGGTGAACCCGATGAGCATCGAGTCGTCGTAACCGACGACCGAGACGTCGCCCGGAACGGCGAGCCCGCGCTCCCGGATCGCGCGGATGGCGCCGAGCGCCATCAGGTCCGACCCGCAGATGATCGCGGTGCACCCGCTGTCGACGAGCCGGCCCGCCGCGGCGGCACCGCCTTCGACGGAGAACAGCGTGTACTCCACGCGGCGGCTCACGTCGTCCACGCCGAGGTGGGCGTTCATGGCGGCCCGGAAGCCCGTCACCTTGCGGATCACCGGCACGTAACGGGACGGTCCCAGGGCCAGCCCGATCTCCCGGTGACCCAGCGAGACGAGGTGGGAGACGGCCAGGTCCATCGAGGCGACGTCGTCGTTCGAGATGAACGGCGCGTCCACGCCCTCCACGTAGCCGTTGACGAGCACGATCGGCAGACCGTGGGCACGGAGCTTGGAGTACCGCGCGGTGTCGGTGGTGGTGTCCGCGTGCAAGCCGGAGACGAAGACGATGCCCGAGACCCCGCGCTCGAGCAGCATCTGGGTGTAGTCGTCCTCGTGGACGCCGCCGGGCGTCTGCGTGCACAGGACGGGGGTGTACCCGTGCTGCGCCAGGGCGGTCTCGATGACCTGGGCGAACGCGGGGAAGATCGGGTTCTCGAGCTCCGGGACGATGAGCCCGACGAGGCCTGCGCTCTTCTGCCGCAGGCGGGACGGGCGCTCGTAGCCCAGGACGTCGAGGGCGGTCAGAACCGCCTGCCGGGTCCCGTCGGCCACCCCGGGCTTGCCGTTCAGGACGCGGCTGACGGTCGCCTCGCTCACGCCCGCCTGGGCGGCGATGTCCGCCAACCGTGCTCTCACCCGGCGCAGCGTACCGCACCGCTTGCAGCAAACTTGCTGCAAGAAACTCACAAATCTGAAGGCCTTGCTACCTCCCCGGCCCACCGCCCGGCGTTGCGCCAGGAGCACGTCGCAGCGGCCTGCGCTGGGTCCACGTGGCGCCCGACTCGCTGACCCTCCTGCGCGAGCACCCCGACGAGCGCGTCCTCGTCCACGTCGCCCGGGCGGACCACCCGCAGGTCCGCATGGCGACGTCCGCACTCCACCTGCACGACACCGCCGCATTGTCAACCCTTTACGGGAGCGACGCCGTCGGGGAGGATGCAGGCACGCTCACGCTGCCGGCCTCCGGGCCGGGGGCGCACGCGTAGCTGCTCCCGCCGCCCGGCGGGCGCTGACCCCTCACGACGGATCGTCCGGCACGTACCTGCCGGCCACCGCCCGACCGGGCGGCTGTCCCGCCTCACCGGCGCGGCCGCCGGGGCGAGTCGGGCCACCAGACGTTCGACGCCTACCGGCGCTGGCTGGCGTTGCGCCGGCAGCACGTCGCAGCGGCCTGCGCTGGGTGCACGTGGCGCCCGACTCGCTGACCCTCCTGCGCGAGCACCCCGACGAGCGCGTCCTCGTCCACGTCGCCCGGGCAGACCACCGGCAGGTCCGCATGGCGATGTCCGCACTCCACCTGCACGACACGGCCGCATTGTCAACCCTTTACGGGAGCGACGCCGTCGGGGAGGATGCGAGCACGCTCACGCTGCCGGCCTCCGGGCCGGGGGCACACGCGTACCTGCTCCCGCCGACCGGCGGGGGCCGACCCCTCACGACGGATCGTCCGGCACGTACCTGCCGGTGAGAGGACTGTTCACCCATGGCCACTGTCACCTACGACAAGGCGACCCGGATCTACCCGGGCTCCGACACCCCCGCCGTCGACGCGCTCGATCTCGAGATCCAGGACGGCGAGTTCCTCGTCCTGGTCGGGCCCTCCGGCTGCGGCAAGTCGACGTCCCTGCGCATGCTCGCGGGCCTCGAGGACGTCAACGAGGGCCGCATCCTCATCGGCGACCGGGACGTCACCCACGTGCAGCCGAAGGACCGGGACATCGCGATGGTGTTCCAGAACTACGCGCTCTACCCGCACATGACGGTGGCCGACAACATGGGCTTCGCCCTGAAGATCGCGGGCGTGAAGAAGGACGAGATCCGTCGCCGGGTCCTCGAGGCCGCCAAGATCCTCGACCTCGAGCCGTACCTCGACCGCAAGCCGAAGGCGCTCTCCGGCGGCCAGCGCCAGCGCGTCGCGATGGGCCGCGCCATCGTGCGCCAGCCTCAGGTGTTCCTCATGGACGAGCCGCTGTCGAACCTCGACGCGAAGCTCCGCGTGCAGACGCGCACCCAGATCGCGCAGTTGCAGCGCCGGCTCGGCGTCACCACCGTCTACGTGACCCACGACCAGGTCGAGGCCATGACGATGGGTGACCGCGTGTGCGTCCTCAAGGACGGCCTGCTGCAGCAGGTGGGGACCCCGCGTGAGCTGTACGACCACCCGGACAACGTGTTCGTCGCCGGGTTCATCGGCTCCCCCGCGATGAACCTGCTGGACCTCAAGGCCGTCGACGGCGGTGTCGAGTTCGGCGACACCACGCACCCGGTGGAGCGCTCGGTGCTCGGCGAGGCCGGTGACGACCGCGTGACGGTCGGGGTCCGACCCGAGGACCTGGAGGCCTCCGAGCACGGCCTGCCGGTCGAGGTGGCCGTCGTCGAGGAGCTCGGCGCCGACGCGTACGTCTACGGGGTCACGACGCTCGGCGGCGAGGACCACGAGATCATCGCCCGCGTCGACGGCCGGACGCCGCCGATGAAGGGCGACGTCGTCCACTTCCAGCCCAAGCGCGGGCACGTGCACCTGTTCTCCACCAAGGACGGACACCGCCTCGGCGGCTGACCGAGACGTACCGGCGACGTCCGGGACCGTGGCGGCTGCGACGACCACGGTCCCGGACGTCGCGGCGTCTGCGGGAGGATGACCTCCATGTCACCGTCGCTCCAGATCACGTCCGCGGCCCCCGACCCGGAGCTGCTCGACCTGCCCTGGGACGTGCCGCTCGAGGAGTGGCCCGAGGAGCGCCTCGCCGCACTCCCCCGCGGCATCTCCCGGCACGTCGTCCGGTTCGTCCGGCTCGGCGGCCACGTCATCGCCATCAAGGAGATCAACGAGCATCTCGCCCGCCGCGAGTACGCGCTGCTCCGCCTGCTGCGTCGGATGGAGATCCCCTGCGTTGAGCCGCTGGGTGTCATCGCCGGCCGGGCCGGTCCGGACGGCGAGCCGCTCGACCCGGTGCTCATCACCCGGCACCTGCAGTTCTCGCTGCCGTACCGCGCGCTGTTCAGCCAGACGCTGCGCCCGGACACCGTCGTCCGGCTCATCGACGCGCTCGCCGTGCTGCTGGTGCGCCTGCACCTGGCCGGGTTCTTCTGGGGCGACGTCTCCTTGTCCAACACGCTGTTCCGGCGCGACGCGGGCGCGTTCGCGGCCTACCTCGTGGACGCCGAGACCGGCGAGCTGCACGACCAGCTGTCCAATGGCCAGCGGGAGTACGACCTGGAGGTCGCGCGCGTGAACATCGCCGGTGAGCTGATGGACCTCGCGGCCGGCGAGCGCCTCGACGAGGAGGTCGACCCGGTCGACACGAGCCAGGTCATCGTCGACCGCTACCGCAGCCTGTGGGCCGAGCTCACCGAGCCCGAGTCGTTCGAGCGCGGCGAGCGGTGGCGCGTGGCGGCCCGCATCTCCCGGCTCAACGAGCTCGGCTTCGACGTCGACGAGCTCGCGATGTCGACCGACATCGGCGGTACCACCGTGCAGATCCAGCCGAAGGTCGTCGACGCCGGGCACCACTCCCGCCGGCTGCTGCGCCTCACCGGCCTGGACGTCGAGGAGAACCAGGCGCGGCGGCTGCTCAACGACCTCGACGGCTACCGGGCGGCAACGGATCGGCAGGGGGACGACGAGGAGATCGTGGCCCACGAGTGGCTGGCCACCGTGTTCGAGCCGGTGGTGCGGGCGGTGCCACGCGAGCTGCGGGGCAAGCTCGAGCCGGCGGAGATCTTCCACGAGGTGCTCGAGCACCGTTGGTACGAGTCCGAGCGGGCGGGGCACGACGTGCCGCTGAAGGACGCGGTGACGTCCTACGTCGACTCCGTGCTGCGGCACAAGCCCGACGAGAAGTCCGTGGTCGGGGTCGACACGGAGGCGATGCCGGTGGTGGCGCCGCTGCCCGACGAGTGAGAGCTCAGCGACCTCGCGCCAGCTCGTAGAGCGCGATCCCCGCGGCCACGCCGGCGTTGAGCGACTCGGTGTCGGCGTGCATGGGGATCGACGCGACGACGTCGCACGTCTCCCGCACGAGCCGCGACAGCCCCGCGCCCTCCGCGCCGACGACGAGCACGACCGGCCCGTCGGCGACGGACAGCTCGTGCAGGTGCTCGGAGCCGTCGGCGTCCAGGCCGACGACGAAGCACCCGGCCTTCTGGTAGGCCTGCAGCGTCCGGGTGAGGTTGGTGACGCGCGCGACCGGGACGCGCACCGCCGCCCCGGCGGACGTCTTCCAGGCGGCCGCCGTCATGCCGGCCGCCCGCCGCTCGGGCACCACGACGCCGTGCGCGCCGAACGCCGCGGCCGACCGGACGACGGCCCCGAGGTTGCGGGGGTCGGTCACGCCGTCGAGCGCGACGATCAGCGGCTGCTCACCTGCCTCGGCGGCGCGGTCCAGCAGGTCCTCGGCGTCGGCGTACCGGTACGGCGGCACCTGCAGCGCAAGGCCCTGGT
Organism: Actinomycetes bacterium; assembly: GCA_046566185.1. Classification (GTDB taxonomy): domain Bacteria; phylum Actinomycetota; class Actinomycetes; order Actinomycetales; family SCSIO-59966; genus SCSIO-59966. Next base: position 18,107 of record JBKHXE010000035.1, read on the forward strand.
GCACGGCGTCGCCGGTGAGCCGGTCGAGCTCGGCGCGCGGCACCTCGAGCACGGGCAGGCCGCGGTCGGCCGCCGCGAGAAGCGCCTCCTTGACGCGGTCGTCGCTGTCGATGCGGTGTCCCACGTAGAGCGTGCTGGCGGGCACGCCGGCGCGCAGCGCCTCCACCACCGAGTTGCGCCCGGCGATCGTCTCCGGCGCGCCGGCCGCACCGGTGCGCCGGGCGGGCCGACGCTGCTGGCCGCCCGCCGCCGCCCGCCGTTCCGCGGCCTTCTTGCGCTTGTGCGCGACGTGGTACTCGCGGTCCTCCGCCTTGGGCGTCGGGCCCTTGCCCTCCAGCGCGCGGCGCCCGCGGCCGCCGCTGCCGACGGTCGGCCCCTTCTTGGATCCCGGCTTGCGGACGGCGCCCTGCCGGCGCGAGTTGCCTGCCACGGCTCAGCTCTCCTCGTGGTGTCGGGCGAGCGTCCACCGCGCGCCGTCCGGGGTGTCCTCGACGACGACGCCGGCGGCGGCGAGCGCCGCGCGGATCGCGTCGGCCGTCGCGAAGTCCCGGTCGGCGCGGGCCTTCGCCCGCTGGTCGAGCCGGTCCTGCACGAGGGCGGCGAGCGCCGCGCTCTCGGCCGAGACGTCGCCGCTGCCCCAGACGGGGTCCAGGGGGTCCACACCGAGGACGGCGGTCATCGCCCGCACCTCCGACCACGCCTGGTGCGCCGTCGCGCGGTCGCCGGCGTCCAGCGCGGTGTTGCCGCGCCGCACGGTGTCGTGGACGACGGCGAGCGCGCCGGCCACGTTGAGGTCGTCGTCCATCGCCGCCCGGAACGCCGCCGGGTACGCCGCCGCCGACGCCGCGACCTCCGCGTCGCCACCGGGGCGGGCCCGCTCGAGGAAGCCCTCGATGCGCTGCACGGCCGCCTCGGCCTCGCGCAGCGCGTCCGCGCCGTACTCGACCGTCGATCGGTAGTGCGCCTGCCCGAGGTAGTAGCGCAGCACGAGAGGCCTTGTGGTGCGCAGGATCTCGGAGACGACCAGCGAGTTGCCGAGCGACTTGCTCATCTTCTCGCCGCCGATCGTCACCCACGCGTTGTGGAGCCACCACCGGGTGAAGCCGAGACCGGCCGCGCGCGACTGCGCCTGCTCGTTCTCGTGGTGGGGGAACCTCAGGTCGACACCGCCGGCGTGGATGTCGAACGTGTCACCGAGGTACTTGCGGGCCATCGCGGAGCACTCGAGGTGCCAGCCGGGCCGACCGCGCCCGTACGGCGTGGGCCACGCGGCGCTTCTCGGCTCGGTCGGCTTGTGCCCCTTCCACAGCGCGAAGTCGCGCGGGTCGCGCTTGCCGCGCGGGTCGGCGTCCTCGGCCGGAGCCATGTCGTCGGGCCGCTGGTGCGTCAGCTCGCCGTACGCCGGCCACGACCGGACGTCGAAGTAGACGTCGCCGCTGCCGTCGTCGGCGACGTACGCGTGCCCGCGATCGATGAGGGCGTCGACGAGCTCGAGCATCTCGGTCACGTGGCCCGTGGCGCGCGGCTCGTACGTCGGCCGCCGGACGCCGAGCGCGTCGTACGCGGCGGTGAACGCCTGCTCGTGGGTGTAGGCCCAGGCCCACCACGGCACGCCCGCCTCGGCCGACTTGGCGAGGATCTTGTCGTCGATGTCGGTGACGTTGCGCACGAACGTCACGCGGTAGTCGTGCCCGCGCTCGAGCCACCGCCAGAGCACGTCGAACGCCACCCCCGAGCGGACGTGGCCGATGTGCGGCGGAGCCTGCACGGTCGCCCCGCACAGGTAGACGCCCACCTCGCCGGGGGTCAGGGGCTGGAAGGCCCTGACCTCTCGGGTCGCGGTGTCGTACAGGCGCAGGCTCACCCGGCAAGGTTACCGGCGGGTCGGCGTCCGACCTCCGACGCCTCGAGGCACGTCCTGGCCGAGAGGATTCACGGCGACGTCAGCCACCGATGCGTGCCGGCGGCCCGAGAGCCCTCAGCCGAGTCCCAGGACCCGCCGCGTCGCCCGGGCCAGGTCGTCCGGTGTTGTGACGCAGGCGGCGACGTGGGCGTCCGGGCGCACCAGCCACACCTCGTCGTCCGTGGCCCGCAGCGCCGAGCGCAGCACCCCCGCGACGTCGACCGTCGCCAGCGTCGTCACCCGCAGCGGCGTGCCCGGCGGCGCGGCCCCCTCCATCGCCGAACGGCAGGCATCGGCGTCGACGCCGTCCCCGACCAGGGCCAGCAGGCCGCGCCGGCACAGCTGCCGCACACGGGTCACCGACGGGTCGGCGGGGTCGGCGGCGGGGCCGTCGGGCAGGACGACGCCGGGCACGGGTGCGGGAGCCCGCCCCCGCTCGGGCCGGCCGGGCCACGGGCGGTCGGGCGACGGTGTCGTCAGCGGCGAGTCCACGTACCAGAAGGGCTCGGCGAGCCGGCCGGAGTCGACGTCGCCCCGGGCTGCCGGATCGGTGACGGCCGCCTCGAGCACCTCGCGACGCCGGGCCGCCGCCTCGGGGCTGTGCGGCACGAGGAAGTCCATGGTGCGGCTCGTGACCTCGAGGTTCTCGACCGCGGCGGCCCGCCGCTCGGTCTCGTAGCTGTCGACCAGCGCCGCACCGCCCCAGCCGTGCAGCGTGAAGGCCAGTTTCCAGGCGGCGTTCTCGGCGTCGCCCACGCCGGAGTTCAGCCCGCGCGCGCCGAAGGGGGCCACGAGGTGCGCGAGGTCGCCGGCGAGCAGCACCCGCCCCACCCGCATCCGGTCGGTCAGGCGGGCGTGGAACCGGTAGACGGAGCTCCACACCACCTCGTAGGGCTGGTCGCCGATGACCTGGCGGATCCGCCGGTCGAGGCTGCCGTCGGCTCGCGCGGCGTCGAGGTCGAAACCCGGCTCGACCTGCCAGTCGATCCGGTACACCGAGTCGGGGCACGGGTGGATGAGCACCTGGCGTCCCGGGTTCCACGGCGGGTCGAAGTAGAAGCGGCGCTCGTTCTCCCAGCCGGTCAGCTCCGCCCGGATGTCGCAGATGAGGAACGCGTCGTCGAAGGTGCGGCCGTCGAAGGACACCCCGAGCGCCGCGCGCAGCTCGGTGCCCCGGGCGCCGCCGCAGGCGACGGTCCACGCCCCGTGGACCGTCTCCACTCCCTGCCGAGTCCGGCACCGCAGCGTGACGCCCTCGCCGTCGGAGGTGACGGCGACGACCTCGTGGCCCCAGCGGACGTCGACGAGCGGCGACGCGGCGATCGCCTCGTCCAGCAGCTGCTCGGTGCGTGACTGCGAGATGTTGACGAAGGCCGGCAGCGGCGAGTGCCCGGGGTCCTCGAGGTCGAGGCAGAACAGCTCATGCTCCCGGTAGAACGTGCGGGCCCGCGACCACGTGACACCCTCTGCCGCAACACCTTCCGCGCCGCAGGCGGCCCAGACGTCGAGGACGTCGCGCTGCTGGCAGATCGCCTTGCTGCCAACGGCGTCTCGCTCCGGCCGGGCGTCGAGGACGACGACGGGGACACCCCAGTGCGCCAGCAGCAGCGCGGTGGACTGGCCGACCGGGCCGTTGCCGACGACGACCACCCGGCGGTCGTCGACGTCCGCGTCCCTCACCGCTCAGTCCTGCAGCGCGTCCCACACCTGGCGGTCACGCTCGGCCGTCCAGATCGTGGGTCGCTCGACACCCTGGAGCTCCTCCCAGACGCGCGCCACGTCGAAGGGGAGCGTGTGCTCGAAGATCGGCCAGCTGCCGTACGTCGGAGCCAGCCGGGCGTGGCAGGCGGTGAAGGCCTCCTTGAGCGAACCGCCGGCGCCCTGCACCTGGTTCACCTCCTCCAGCATGGCGACGAGGAATCCGCGGCTCTGCTCGACCGCGGCCCGCACGGCGTCCCGGCCTCGCGCCACCGCCCCGCGCCCGCCGACCAGCACGTCGGCGTCGAAGGCCGCGACAGCGTCGAGCGTGGACGTCGACCAGTCACGGTGGAAGGCGTCGCCGGTGTAGAGCGCCGCCTGCGCCTCGACCAGGTCGCCGGCGAACAGGATCCTGCTGCCGGGCAGCCACGCGACGATGTCGCCCTCGGTGTGCCCGCGGCCGCAGTACTGCAGCACGAGGTCCCCGCGGTCGCCGCCGAGCGGGATCGTCAGCCGGTCGCTGAAGGTGAGCGTGGGCCACGTGAGGCCGGGCACGGACTCCGGCTCCTTGAAGAGCCGGGGCATGCGGCGGTACTCGCTCTCCCAGTCCTGCATCCCCCGCTCGGCGATGAGCGCGCGGGTGTTCTCGTGCGCGACGACGACGTCGGCGTCGAACGCGCTGGCGCCCAGCACCCGGACGGCGTGGTAGTGCGACAGCACGAGGTAGCGCACCGGTTTGTCGGTGTGCTCCCGCAGCCGGTCGAGCCACTCGCGCGCCGCCACCGGCGTGGCGCGCGCCTCGAAGGCGACGACGAAGTCCTCCCCCTCGACCGCCCCCACGTTCGGGTCCCCCTCGGCGGTGAGGGCGTAGACGCCGTCGGCGAGCACCTCGAGCGTCTCGGTCTTGGCCTCCAGGTCGGCCGAGCTGGCAAAGGGCTTGCTGCTCAACGGGTCTCCTTCGTCGCGTTGCGGTCGGGTCTCGGCGTGGCGACCGAACCGGACGACGTCGAACCGCCGCCCAGGTAGGCCGTCCGGACGCGGTCGTCGTCCGCGAGCTCGGCGGGGGCGCCCTCGACGACGACGCGGCCGCGGTCCATGACCACGACGTGGTCGGCGACCGAGAAGGCAGCCCGCACGTTCTGCTCGACGAGCAGCACCGCCAGCCGGCGCTCGTCGCGCAGGTGCGCGAGGGCGGCGACGATCTCGCCGACGACGCGGGGCGCCAGCCCGAGGCTCGGCTCGTCGAGGACGACGACGCTGGGGCCGGCCATCAGGGCCCGCGCCATGGCCAGCATCTGCTGCTCGCCACCCGAGAGGGCACCGGCCGGCAGCTCGAGCCGCTCCCGCAGGCGTGGGAACAGGGCGAGGGCCTCCTCGCGGCGCCGGCCGGCCTGCCCGTCGCGCATCCGGGTCCAGCCGCCGAGCGCGAGGTTGTCGGCGACCGTGAGGGAGGGGAAGACCAGCCGGTTCTCGGGCACGTGCGCGAGCCCCCGACGGGCGATCTGCTCGGCGCCCAGACCGGTGACGTCGTCACCGTCCAGCAGCACCGAGCCGGCCCGCGGACGCAGCAGGCCCGACACGGCTCGCAGCAGGGTGGACTTGCCCGCGCCGTTGGCCCCGATCACGGCCACGAGGTGACCGGGCTCGACCGTCACGTCGACGCCGTGCAGCACCGCCAGCCGGTCGTAGCCGGCCTGCAGCCCACGGATCTCCAGGCCGCCCATCAGCCGATCTCCTCGGCAGCGCTCCGGACGAGCGAGTCCGCTGCCTCGTCGGTTCCGAGGTAGGCGGCGATGACGGCCGGGTCCGAGCGCACCTGCTCGGGGCTCCCCAGGGCGATGAGCCGTCCGTCGTCCAGCACGGCCACACGGTCGGCCAGCGCCATCACGGCGTCGACGTCGTGCTCGACGAGGACGACGGCGACGCCTGCGTCGCGGACACGCCGCAGCAACGTGGCGAGCTGGTCTCGCTCGGCGCCCGAGAGTCCCGCCATCGGCTCGTCGAGCAGCAGCAGGGCCGGCTCGAGGGCCAGCGCGCGAGCCACCTCCACCTGGCGCTGGCGCCCGAAGGGCAGGTCCCGGACCATGCGGGTCGCGTCGTCGGAGAGACCGAGCGCGGCCACCGCCGTCTGCGCCGCCCGCTCGACCTGGCGCTCTTCCCGGCCGGCCAGCGCCAGCATGCCCTTGAGCACGCCGGCGCGGCTCCGCAGGTGGCGGGCCACCATGACGTTCCCCAGCACCGTGCTGCTGCCGAACACCTGCAGGTTCTGGAAGGTCCGCGTCGCACCGAGGGCCGCCACGGTGTGCGGGCGGCGTCCCTCGACGCGCCGTCCGAGGACCTCCACCGTGCCGGCGGTGGGTTGCAGGACCCCGCTGACCATGTTGAAGCAGGTCGTCTTGCCCGCACCGTTCGGGCCGATGAGGGCGAGGACCTCCCCGGCGCGGACGTCGAGGTCGACGTCGTCCACGGCGGTCACCCCGCCGTACCGCTTGGTGAGGCCCTGCACCCGCAGGACGGTGGTGCCGGGCTCCGCCACCTGCGCGGAGCCCAGCAGGTCGTCCAGCGTCCCCCGGGCCACGCCGCGCACGGCCGTCTCGACGTGCTCCAGCGGCAGCTCCCCGGCCACCGGCGCGCCGACCTTCCGCCCCCGTAGGCGCGAGGTGACGAGCGCCCACAGCTGCGCGAGACCGCCCGGCATGAGGATCACGAGCAGCACGAGCACCACGCCGAACCCGATGAGCTGCACCTCGCCGGTCGCCCCCGGCACGAGAGCCGGCACGACCGCGCGCATGCCCTCGTCGAGGGTCTGCACGGCGACGGCCCCGGTGATCGCCCCCCACACCGTGCTGAGGCCACCCAGCACCACCATGAGCAGCAGCTGGACGCTCAGCTCGAACCCCGAGGCCTCGGGGCTGACGACCGCCAGCCAGTAGGCGTAGAACACCCCGGCGACGCCGGCGTAGCCGGCCGACAGCACGAAGACCGACAGGCGCAGCCGGAAGGTGTCGACGCCGAGGCACTCCGCGGCCACCTCGGAGTCGTTCACGGCCGACAGGGCCCGACCGGTCCGGCTGCGGACGAGGTTGCGCGCCAGCAGGAGCCCGACGACCACGAACGGGGTCAGCAGCCAGAAGAACTCCTGAGGGCTGTCGTAGACGCGGCCGCCGAACTCGGGCTTGGGGATGCCGAAGATGCCTGACGTGCCACCGGTGACCTCGAGCTCGCGGACGACGACGGTGACGATGATCCCGAGGCCGAGCGTGGCCAGGGCCAGGAAGTGGCCTCGCAGCCGGAGCAGCGGGAGACCCACGAGCAGGGCCACCAGCATGGCCGCTGCCACGCCTGCGACGGCGGACAGCAGGCCGGGCACCTGGGCCTTCGTCAGCAGGATGGCGTGGGTGTAGGCGCCGACCGCGAAGAACGCCGCCTGACCGAGGCTGACCTGGCCGGCCAGGCCCATGAGGAGCGAGAGCCCGATCGCCGCGATGGCGTAGATGAGGGCGAACACGCCGATGTTCACCATGTTGGCGGTGCCCACCAGCGGGAAGACCGCCAGCGTGAGAGCCAGCAGCGCGAACGGGAGGAAGTAGCGCAGGCGGGCGGACATCAGACGCGCACCCCCGCCGGTCGCAGCACCAGTCCCTGCGGGCGCAGGAGCAGGACCAGCAGCAGCACGAGGAACGCCACGGCGTCGCGGAACCCGGTGTCGACGTACCCGGCGACCAGGTTCTCCAGGACTCCCAGCACGAGGCCGCCGGCCATCGCGACCCGCAGCGAGACCAGGCCGCCCAGCGTCGCCGCGACGAAGCCCTTGAGGCCCAGGCCGAGTCCGTACTCCCAGGAGCTGAAGTAGATCGGGCTGCCGACGACACCCGCCACCCCGCCGACCAGGCCGGCGATCGCGAAGGCGACCATGGTCGCCGTCCGCGGCGAGATGCCGACCAGTCGCGCCGCGACGGGCTGCTCGGCACAGGCGCGCAGCGCCTTGCCGTGCAGCGTGTGCTCGTAGAACCAGATGACCGCCGCGCCGACCACGGCGGCGACGCCGAGGATCCACAGCTCCTGCGCCCGGATGCTCACGCCGGCGACGAGCAGGTCGCTGCCCGGGAAGGAGGGCAGGCCTCGCGCCTCCGGCCCCCAGACGAGCAGCATCAGCGCCTTGAGCGCGGTCGAGATGCCGAGCGTGAGGATGATCGAGACGAGCGGGGTCATCCGCTTGACGGGCGCGATGCACAGCCTCTCGAGTACCACGGCCACGAGCACGACGAGGGGGACGACGAGCAGCACCGCCGGCAGCAGGGGCACCCCCGCGGCGACGGCGCTGATGGCGCTCAGCCCGGCGAGCGCGGCGTACTCGCCCTGCGCGAGGTTGACGATCTCGCGCACCGAGAACACCGCGACGAAACCGAGCGCCACCAGCCCGTAGACCGCTCCGTGAGCCAGCCCGGAGAAGACCAGCTGGGCCAGGTCGCTCACTGGTGCACCCTCTTCTTGTCGGCAACTACCTGGTTGCCGATGCGTCCCTGGTCCCCACCGGGCCATCGCCCTGCTCGCTCGACCTTCGAGGTCCGGAGTGAGTTCTGCGAGGCCCGGTGGTCCAGGACACGCCGACTGGCTACAGGGCTGAGCGCGGTCGAGCGCCGATCAGTGAGCGACCGGCTGTCGTGTCCCGGGACCACCGGGTGCCCACCTGCTGCGGCAACAGACAGGAGGACACGATGAGTGTCACCGATATCCCTTCGACTCCGCGACCGGCACCGACCGCCGGAGTGGACTGGGCCAAGGACGACCACGCCATATCCATCGTCGGCCCCGACGGGGAACGGATCAGAGGGTTCAGCGTCGAGCACACCGTGACCGGGCTGCGGACACTGGTCCGCCGACTGCTGAACGCCGGGGTGAACGACGTGGCGATCGAACGCCCCGACGGCCCGGTCGTCGACGCGATCCGCCAGGGCGGGCTGACCGTCTACGTGATCGCCCCGAACCAGCTGAAGAACCTGCGCAGCCGGTACGGGTCGGCCGGCAACAAGGACGACCGGTTCGACGCCTACGTCCTGGCCGACACCCTGCGCACCGACCGACGACGACTGCGCCCGCTGGTTCCCGACACCGACCAGACGATCACGCTGAGGATGACGTGCCGGGCCCGCAAGGACCTGGTGGGCCACCGGGTCGCACTGGCCAACCAGCTGCGCGGCCACCTCCAGCTCGTCTTCCCCGGCGCGGTCGGGCTGTTCTCCGACCTGGACTCGGCGATCAGCCTGCGGTTCCTGGCCCGTTTCCCCAGCCAGGACAAGGCAGACTGGCTCTCCGCCAAGCGGTTCGACGCCTGGCTGCGCGGAGCCGGCTACTGCGGCCGCAAGACCGGGACCGACCTGCACGCCCACCTGGTCGCAGCCCCCCGCGGCACCAGCGGACCCGACAGCGAGGCCCGCGCTCACATCACCCTGGCCCTGCACCCCGACGCGCCGATCTTCCAGTCTCTGCCCCGATCCGGCACCGTGCGCGCCGCCCGGCTGCTCGCCGAGATCGGCGATGCCCGCGGCCGGTTCCCCACCCCCGAAGCCCTGACCTGCCTGGCCGGGGTCGCCCCCTCCACCCGGGCCTCGGGCAAGGTCCGCGCCGTCACCTTCCGCTGGGCCGCCGACAAACAACTGCGCGACGCCGTCACCGACTTCGCCGGCGACTCCCGACACGCCAACCCCTGGGCGGCAGACCTCTATCACCGTGCCATCGCCCGAGGCCACGACCACCCCCACGCCACCCGCATCCTGGCCCGAGCCTGGCTGCACATCATCTGCAAGTGCTGGCAGACAAGCACCCCCTACGACCCCACCCGCCACGGCGCCCTGCAGACCCTGCTCGGCCAGCACGACCACGCCGATGCCGCCTGACATCACGGGCCCTCCGCAGCCGCCAAACCGCGCCGAGACCAAGGAGGTGTCAACGTGGAGCGCCCGCAGCGCAGCGAGGACGAACGACGCTGACCCCGACCAGGGACGGCGCACACTCCACAGCGGAGGACCCCCAACCACGACGGGGGTTGACACAGGGCTACTCACTCGTCGGGACCGTTAGCGAGCTGCCACTCGCCGTTCTCGACCGTCACCATCACGAGCGCCTCCTTGCTGAGGCCGGAGTGGTCGTCGGGTGTCATGGTGAAGACGCCGCTGACGCCCGGCCAGTCGGAGAGGCTCTCGATCGCGTCGCGCAGCTCGTTGGGGTCCGTGCCGACCTCGTCGATGGCGTTGACGGCGATCATGAACCCGTCGTACGCGTGACCCGCGAAGGTCGAGGGCGACTCCCCGTACTCGGCCTCGTAGTCCTCGATGAACTGGGTGACGACCTCCTTCTGCGGGTCGTCCTCGGGCAGCTGGTCGGCGACGAGCATGCGTCCGAGCGGCGCGAGCAGACCGTCGGCGGCCTCCCCGGCGGTCTCGAGGAAGACCTGGTTGCCGATGCCGTGGGACTGATAGACCGGGGCCAGCAGGCCGAGCTGGCGGTAGGCGACCTGCGCGAGGCTGGCGGCCGGGGGGATCCCCCAGATCACGACCGCGTCGGGTTCGGAGTTGCGGATGTTGACCATCTGCGCCGTGAAGTCCGTCGCGTCCGGGGCGAACTTCTCGGTGGCCACCACCTCGACACCCGCGCCGGCCCCCAGCTCGGTGAACGTCTCGGCCACTCCCTCGCCGTACCCGGAGGCGTCGCGCGCGATCGCCACCCGCCGGTACCCCTTGGCGGTCATGTCGTCGACGATGTTCTCGATGACGACGCGGTCGTTCTGCGCCGTCTTGAAGATCCACTCCGCTCCTTCGACGATCTTGATGTTCGCCGCCAGGGAGATCATCGGGATCTTCGCCTGCTCCGCGATCGGACGCATCGCCAGGCTGGGCCCGGTGCGGCTGGCGCCCAGCAGGATGTCGACGTCGTCGGTCTGCAGGAGCTTGCTGGCGGCGCGCGCGGCGCCGTCCTCGGTCGACTGGTTGTCCTCGATGATGAGCTCGATCTCGCGACCGTCGATGCCGCCGTCCGAGTTCACCTGCTTCGCGAGCAGCTCAAGGGTCTGCCGCTCGGGGACGCCCAGGCTGGCGCCGGCGCCCGTGATGTCGAGCACCGCACCGATCTTGATCGGACCCTCCTCGGACCCACCGCCCCCGCCGCCGGACTCCGTCGCCTCCTCGGCGCACGCCGTCAGCACGAGCGCCACGCCCGCCGCCACCGCCGTCAGCCCCACCACTGCTCGTCCCATGTCGCCCTCCCAGGCCCGAGTCGTTCTCACAAGGCGCACGTCACGAGCGCCCACTCGTCCACGGTGCTCTATATTCGAACTCCGCGTTCGGATATCGAGCGAGACGATAGGGGACCAACGGCCCGATGACAACGGCCTCGAAGGATGCCAGCGGGGACGCCCGCCCCGCGTCACAGACGCTGGACCGTGGTCTCCGGGCGCTCGAGCTGGTCGCCGGTTCGGACGTGGCGCTGACGGTGGCCGAGGTCGCCACCCGGCTCGAGCTGCACCGGTCGATCACGTACCGGATGCTCCGCACGCTGGAGGACCACCGCCTCGTCCAGCGGGACGCGGACAACCGCTACCGAGCCGGCGCAGGTCTCGCCGTGCTCGCTCGCATGGTGGCGCCGACGCTGCAGGCCGCGGCCGTGCCGGAGCTCTCGGACCTCGCGAACGACGTCCGGATGACGGCGTTCCTCGTGGTGCGGCACGACCACGAGGCCGTGACCGTGGCGGTGGTCGAGCCGCGCCAGTCCACCGTGCACGTGGTCTACCGACCCGGTACCCGGCACCCCGTCGACCGCGGGGCCCCGGGCCTGGCGCTGCTCGCCGGGGCGCCACCGGTGGAGGGCGAGCGGGCGGCGGTGACCGAGGCGCGCCGCACCGGCTACGTCAGCACGCACGCCGAGGTGCTGCCCGGCATGCGGGCCGTGGCCTCTCCGGTCGTCGATGCGCGGGGCACCTGCCACGGCGCCGTCTCCGTCGTGTTCGTCGGCGACGTGGACCTTGAGCAGCTGGGTGCTCGCGTCCGCGCGGCGGCTCGAGCAGTCGCGTCGTCCCTCTAGCCGCTCAACCCCGGGGCGCTCACGGTCGCCCGGCCACGCCTCCGCTCCCCCTGCCCGGGCCGTCGGTCGGACGGGGCGCCTCGGCCGGGCGTCCCGGCGCGTCCGCACCCGGCTCCGCGGGACGACCCGGCGCGTCCGCACCCGGCTCCGCCGGACGACCCGGTGCACCCGCGCCCGGCTCCGCCGGACGACCCGGCGCACCAGCACCCGGCTCCGCGGGACGACCCGGCGCGTCCGCACCCGGCTCCGCCGGACCACCCGGCTCCGCGGGACCACCGGGTGCACCAGCACCCGCTCCGCCGGACGACCCGGCGCACCAGCACCCGGCTCCGCCGGACGACCCGGC
>JBKHXE010000036.1:0-28117 GCA_046566185.1 Actinomycetes bacterium
GGGCCCTCGAGGACGGGCGTCTGCTGGTGCTGACGCCCGGGGACTACTACGCGGCGGGTCGCGCGCGGACACTGGTGCGTCAGGCCTTCGCGGACGGCTTCCCCGGGGTCCGCATGCTCGGCGACGCCCAGGTCGCCCTGGAGCACGTGGGAGAGGCGGGTTACGTGGACTTCGAGCTGGAGCTCGAGCGTCTCTGCTCCCGCCGGGACGTCTCGGCGACGTGCCTGTACGACGAGGAGGCCACGCCCCGCCGGCTGCTCCTGGACAACCTCACGGTGCACGCGGACGGCCTGCGTGCCGACGTGCTCTCCGTGACCGACCGGGATCGCACGGTGCGTCTCGCCGGCGAAGCCGACGCCACCAACGCCGAGCTCCTGACGGCGGTGCTGGACGGTGCGAGCAGGCGCGTGCCGGGCGACGCCGTGCTCACGCTCGACCTCCAGGACCTCAGGTTCTGCGACGCTGCCGGCGTCCGGGCGCTCGTCGTCGGCACCTGGCCACTCCGGCGGCGCGGCGGGCGGGTCGCGCTGGTGGACGTCTCCGGGTCGGTGCGCAGGGCGCTCTCGATCCTCTCGATCGGCAGCCAGCCCGGCTTCCTTCTGGACGGTGGGCAGCCCCGATGACGCTGCCCGGGAACCGGATGGAGCACCAGGCAGCCTTCTACCGCGGCCACGACGAGCTGCTGGACGTCGTCGTCCCCTTCATGGAGGAGGGCCTCACCACGGGAGAGGCCACGGTGGCGGTGGCGACCGAGGACACCGTGGCGATGCTCAAGTCGGCGCTCGGCGGTGCCCGGGCCCTCGCCGTCCTGGACGCCGAGGAGGTCTTCACCCGCCCGATCGACGCCCTGGCGGCCTACCGCTCGGTGACCGAGGCCGAGCTGGACGCCGGGGCGGGACGGGTGCGCCTCCTCGCCGAGGTGGTACCCCATGCGATGTCCGGGTGGGAGAGGTGGGCGTGGCTCGAGGCGGCGTCCAACCGGGTGCTGGCAGGTCTGCCCCTCTCGGCCCTGTGCCTCTACGACGAGCAGGCGCTCCCGGAGGCGGTCCTCGAGGTGGGACGTCGGACCCACCCCCGCGTGTACACGGGCACGAGCGTCGCGGACAACGACGACTTCGTCCCGCCGGAGAGGCTGCTCGGTGCGGTGGTCCGGCGGGAGCTGGGGGCCGTGCCGGCCCGTGCGCCGGACCTCTACGTCTCCGACGTCCCCGACGTCAGGACGGCGCGCTGGACGCTCGAGCACTTCCTCATGGGGCTGCCCGGCAGCCGCGCGGAGGACGTCGTCGGTGCGGTGTCCGAGCTGCTCACCAACGCCCTCGGCCACGGCAGGCCACCCGTGACGCTGGACGTCTGGCTGGAGGGCCCGACCCTCGTCTCCGTCGTCGGTGACGCCGGGCCCGGGATCAGCGACCCGATGGCCGGCTACGCGCCGCCGGGCGGCCCGCTCGCCGGGTCGGGCCTCTGGCTCGCGCGCCACCTGGTCGACCACCTGACCTTCGGCCGGCAGGACGGGCGCTTCACCGTCCTCGTCGAGACCCGCAAACCCGGGTGAGTGGCTGCGACGTCACCGGTCAGACCAGCCGGACGCCCCACGACGCCGCGACGGACCGCCCCGGCTCGAGCCGGAGGACGTCGGTTCCCGTGCGGAAGGCGTTGGGCGGGCACGTCATCGGCTCGGCCCCCAGGCCGGTGCGGCGCCGACCCTCCGCCAGCGTGTCGCCGGTGAAGACCTCGAGGTAGCGGTAGCCCTCGTCGGCCCACAGCGCCGCGGTGCGCCCGTCCGGCCCGGTGAGGCGCACCCACGCCCGGCCGTCGCCGTCCCGCACGAGGTCGCCGAAGGCGTGGTCGACCTCGAGGCCGCCGAGCGGACGGGGCTCGGTGAAGTCGAACGCCGTCCCGGCGACCGGCTCGGTTCCGGTCGGCAGCTGCCGCTCGGAGTCGGTGGTCACCCTCGTCGCCGCGGTCACCTGCAGCAGGCAGGCGTCGACGAGCCCCTCCCCGGGGGACAGGTACGGGTGGTGCCCGGTGCCGAACGGGCAGGCGCGGTCGCCGACGTTGGTCGCCCGGGTGGACACGGTCAGCCCGTCGTCCGTCAGCGAGTACCGAACCGAGACGTCGAGGGCGAACGGGAACCCCTGCTGCGGGTGCAGCCGCACCGCCAGCATCACCGACGACCGGTTCCGCTCGACGGCCCGCCACGGCACCCACCGCAGCAGCCCGTGGATGGCGTTGCCCTTCTCCGGCTCGGTGAGGGCCAGCTGGTACTCGGACCCGTCGAAGGAGTAGCGCCCGTCCCCGATGCGGTTCGGCCAGGGCACGAGCGTCGCGCCGTGCGCGCCGTCGGGCATCGCGGTCACGTCGTACGGCTCGACGACGTCACGGTCCCCGTGGCGGTACTCACGCAGGCCCGCGCCCACCTCGACCACGGTGGCGCGCTGGTCACCGTGCTCGAGGTGGAGCTGCTCGCCGGAGGGGGGAACGGCCATGGGCGTCTCCTGTGGTCTCTGCAGAGGGAGGCATGAACCTAGCGGGAGCGGGTACATCCCCCGGGCCGACCCTGGACGGGCCAGAGGTGCGGCGCGGAGGAATGACGATGACGTCCCTTCCCACCGAGGTCGGCGCCCTGCAGGTCCAGCGGGTCCTCGCCAGCGTGGCGGAGCTGCAGTGTGCCTGCCGGCCCGGCACGGTGCGGGAGCTGGTGCGACTCACCTCGATGGAGCCGGCGCAGGTGGTCCTCGCCCTCCAGGAGCTCGAGGCCCAGGGCACCGTGGTGCGGGCGGACGCCGGAGGGTCCGTGCAGTACCGGCTGGCGCCCGAGCGCTGGCCGTTCTTGACGCCGCTGACGCGCTGACCTGCCGGGTGCGGTCAGCGGGACCGCCGCCCCTCGGCGATGAGCGCGAGGCGGCGCAGCGCCTCACGGTTCCGCACGTCCAGCAGGGGACGCCGCACCGCCGGGGGGATGAGCCGAGCCGGCCCGGCGGAGGCGTCCTCCGTCAGGGTGATGCGGCAGCCTCCGTCCTCCGGCTCGAGGCGGATGTCGACCATCGCCTCGCCGGTGGGCCAGGCCCGAGCCTGCAGCAGCAGGCGACGCCCCGGCCGGCTGTCCCGCACCGTGGTGGCGTCGTCGATGAGGGCGGGCCACGGCCCGACCGAGTGGTGGACGCTGGTGCCCACCGCAGGCCAGCCGTCCTCCACCGCTCGGATGCGGGACGCGCCGACCACCCACGCCGCGAGCGACCAGCCGTCGGCGAGCACGGCCCAGATGTCGTCGGGGGTGCAGTTGGCGAGCCGTGCCGTGGTGCTCATCGTGCCTCCTCACCCTCCACTCCACCGGACGCCGGGCGTCCCCGCATCTCGGCGGGTTCGAGGTGGACGGCCTTGAGGACCGTCATCTCCGCCAGCAGGTCCGGGCCGTAGCCGCGGCCGCTGCCGCTCGCGCGCCGCGGGTCGGCCGAGCCGCCCGGGGCTCCGCCGAAGACGGCGTTGACCTTGACGGTCCCGACCTCGAGCTCCTCGACCGCCTGCAGGGCGTGCCGGGTGTCCGGCGTGAGGACGGTGGCGGCGAGCCCGTAGGCGCCGGAGGCGGCCCGTCGCAGGGCCTCGTCCCAGTCCCGCACGACGCACACCGGCGCCACCGGTCCGAACGTCTCCTCCCGCATCACCGCCATGTCGTCGTCGCAGCCGACCAGCACGGTGGCGGGGAACCAGGTGCCGTCCCGGTCGAGCCGGCGGCCGCCGGTGAGGCAGCGAGCGCCTGCGGCGACCGCCGCGTCGACGTGGTCCTGCACGACGGCGAGCTGCCGCTCGTCCACGATCGGGGTGAGCGTGGTCGCCGGGTCGCGAGGGTCGCCGGGGCGCAGCGCCTCCGCCCGCGCCACCAGCTCGGCCAGCACCTCGTCGGCCACGTCGGCGTGCAGGTAGACGCGCTCGACGGCCGTGCACAGCTGGCCGCCGTTGGTGAAGGCGCCGACGGCGACCTGCTCGGCGGCCCACGCCGGGTCGACCCCGGCGTCCACGACGACCGGGTCCTTGCCGCCGTTCTCCACCAGCGCCCGGGCACCGCGGCGTCCCGCCAGCTCGCCGATGCGGCGTCCCGTCGCCGAGCTTCCGACGTGCGCGACCAGCGCGACGCGCTCGTCGACCACGATCGCCTCGCCGACCGCGCCGTCGCCGTCGACGACCTCCAGCACGCCGGGCGGCAGGCAGCCGGCGATCCGCTCGGCGAGCGCGCGCCCGGGGGCGGCGCTGCGCTCCGACGGCTTGTGCACGACGGTGTTCCCGGTGACGAGCGCTGCCGCGAGCAGGCCCGCCGCCGCCGGGTACGGGTCGTTCCACGGGGTGAGCACCGCGACGACGCCGCGCGGCTCGACCCGCACGTAGTCCACCGAGCCCGAGCCGCCGGCCAGGGCCCGGCCGGCGTGGCCGAGGCCGGTGACGGCCGCCTCGTCGAGCAGGTCGGCGGCTACCTCCGCGGACGTCGTGGCCTCACCCAGCAGCCTGCCGGTGGTGGCGCACAGCAGCTCGCCGAGCTCGGTCGCGTCCCGGCGGACGGCGGCGGCCGCCCGGCGCAGCGCTGCGGCCCGCTCGGCGGGCGCCGTCCGCTCCCAGCCCCGGCGCGCGTGGGCGGCGGCCGCGACCGCTCGCTCCACCCGGTCCGTCGAGAGGGCATCGAGGGGAGAGTGGTGCAAGTCGGAGGCGGTGGAGAGCGTCATGCACCGCCATTGCCCGGTCCCGGGCGCCCGAAACCGGTCTACTCCAACCACTCCGGGGGAGAAGTGCTTCTCCCCCGGAGTGTGAACCGCTTCTCGTCGGGTAGGTGCCCGCCCATGCGGGTTCTCGGAGTCAACGCCCTGTTCCACGACCCGTCCGCCGCGCTCGTGGTGGACGGCGAGGTCGTGGCGGCGGCGGAGGAGGAGCGGTTCAGCCGCCGAAAGCACGGCAAGCGTCCGGTGCCGTTCGCGGCGTGGGAGCTGCCGGAGCAGGCCATGCGCTGGTGCCTGGACGTCGCGGGCCTGCGCCCGCAGGACCTCGACGCCGTCGGTTACTCCTTCGACCCGGCGCTGGCGAAGCCCGCCGAGGAGATGGGCCTGCACGACCCCTGGGACCACCTTCGCGTCACCTACGCCGAGCACGCTCCTGGCTTCCTCACCACCGCCCTGCCCGGCCTGGAGCGTGAGCAGGTGCGGTTCGTGCCGCACCACGTCGCGCACGCGGCGTCAGCCGGCCTCGCGGCGCCCGCCTCGGCGGGCGAGCCGACCAGCGTGCTGGTGCTCGACGGCCGGGGCGAGCGCGCGAGCCACCTCGCCGGGCGCTATCGCGGCGGCCGGCTCGAGGTGCTGGCGAGCCAGGAGCTGCCGCACTCCCTCGGGCTGCTCTACGAGTCGGTCACCGAGCACCTCGGCTTCCTGCGCTCGAGCGACGAGTACAAGGTGATGGCGCTCGCCTCGTACGGGCGCCCCCGGCACGTGGACGACCTGCGCCGGCTCGTCCGGGCGACGGGCGACGGCGGCTTCGTCGCCGAGGTGCCGGACTGGTCCACGTGGGTGCCGCGACGTACCGGCGAGGAGTGGGGCGAGCGGCACGCCGACCTCGCCGCGTCGGTGCAGACCCGGCTCGAGGAGGTGCTCGTCGACCTCGCGCGCTGGGTGCACGAGCAGACCGGCGACCGGGTGCTGACGATGGCCGGCGGCACCGCGCTGAACTGCGTCGCGAACAGCCGCATCTGGCGGGAGACGCCGTTCGAGGAGGTCTGGGTGCAGCCCGCCGCAGGCGACGCCGGGACGGCCCTCGGTGCGGCGCTCTCCCTCACGGCGGACGCCGGTGAGGTGGCGGCGCCGATGACCAGCGCCGCGCTCGGGCGCGGCTGGTCGGACGACGACCTGGCGGCGTGGCTGCGCCGCGCGGCAGTGCCGTTCACGACACCGGCCGACCTGGCGGGCGAGGTGGCCGACGTCCTGGCCGACGACGGCGTCGTCGCCTGGTTCGACGGCCGCAGCGAGTTCGGCCCTCGGGCCCTCGGGCAGCGCTCGCTGATGGCGCACCCGGGGCGGGCGGAGAACCTCGAGCGGCTCAACGACGTCAAGGGCCGCGAGCAGTTCCGCCCCGTGGCGCCCATGGTGCTCGCCGACCGCGCCCCCGACCTGTTCACCGACGGCCCGATCCCCAGCCCGTACATGCTCTTCGTGCACCGCGTACGGCCGGAGTGGCGCGACCGCATCCCCGCCGTCGTGCACGTCGACGGCACGGCCCGGATCCAGACCGTGCACGACGAGACGCTGCCCCGCGTCGCGGCGCTGCTGCGGGCCTTCGAGCAGCGCACCGGCCTGCCGGTCGTCGTCAACACCAGCCTCAACACGGCCGGCCGCCCGATGGTGGACGACCCGCGCGACGCCCTGGAGCTGTTCGGCTCCGCGCCGGTCGACGTGCTCGTGGTCGGGCCGCACCTCGTCCGCCGGTCGCGGCTGCTCGGGGGCGGCGCATGACGGCGGGTCCGCGGTACGCCGTCGTCGTCCCGAGCCTCGGCAGGCCGAGCCTGCACCGTCTCCTGTCGACGCTCGCCCTCCAGGGCGGCCCGCTGCCCGAGGAGGTCGTCGTCGTCGACGATCGCCGGGACCCGGTTCCACCGCTCGACGTGACGGCGGACGCCGCCGGCACCCTGCGAGTCCGCGTCGTCAAGGGCTTCGGCCGCGGGCCGGCGGCCGCACGCAACCTCGGCTGGCAGCTCGTCACGACCGAGTGGGTGGCGTTCCTCGACGACGACGTCGAGCTGCCGCCCGGCTGGGCGTCGGCGCTGGCCGCCGACCTGGCCGTCGCCGGCCCGGACGTCGGCGGGTCGCAGGGCCGCCTCCACGTCCCGCTGCCGACCGGACGCCGGCCGACGGACTGGGAGCGCAGCACCGCCGGCCTGCAGGACGCGGCGTGGGCCACCGCCGACATGGCGTACCGGCGCGCCGCGCTGCAGGCCGTCGCCGGGTTCGACGAGCGGTTCCCCCGCGCGTACCGCGAGGACGCCGACCTGGCCCTGCGCGTCCGGCGGGCCGGCTGGCGGCTGGTGCGCGGCACGCGCACGGCCGTGCACCCCGTGCGGCCCACCGACGACCTCGTCAGCCTCCGGGTGCAGGCGGGCAACGCGGACGACGCGCTGATGCGCCGCCTGCACGGCCGGCGCTGGCGCCTCGAGGCGCAGGCCGGCCGCGGCCGGCTGGGCTGGCACGCCGCCACGGTGGCCGGCGCCGCCGTCGCGGTGGCGGGCGGGCTGGGACGGTCGCCGCGGACCGCGCTCGCGGGCGCCGTGCTCTGGGCCGCCCTGACGCTCGACTTCGCCCGCCGCCGCATCGTGCCCGGCCCGAGGGACGCCGTCGAGACGCGCCGGATGCTCGTGACGAGTGTCGCCATCCCCTTCGCCGCCGTGGGCCACCGGCTGGCCGGACAGTGGCGGCACCGTCGCGCCGGGCCCTGGCCGACGCCGGTGCGCGCCGTGCTGTTCGACCGGGACGGCACCCTCGTGCACGACGTCCCGTACAACGGCGACCCGGCCGCGGTGCGGCCCGTGCCCGGTGCCCGTGAGGTGCTCGACCGGCTGCGCGGCGCAGGCGTGCGCGTCGGGGTCGTCACCAACCAGTCCGCCGTCGGGCGTGGCCTGCTGCACCGGGCCGACGTCGACGCGGTCAACGCGAGGGTCGAGCAGCTGCTCGGCCCGTTCGACACCTGGCAGGTGTGCCCGCACGCACCGGACGACGAGTGCGCCTGCCGCAAGCCGCGTCCCGGCATGGTGCACGCCGGGGCCAAGGCACTCGGGGTGCGGCCGCACGAGGTCGCGGTCGTTGGCGACATCGCCGCGGACGTCGAGGCGGCCCGCGCCGCGGGCGCGCGTGCGGTCCTCGTGCCGACCCCGGTGACCCGCGCGGAGGAGGTCGCCGACGCGCCGGTCGTCGCGCCCGACCTCGCGGCCGCCGTGACGGTGCTGGGGGTGGTGCGCTCGTGACCCGCGTGCTGGCCGTGCGGCTCGACAGCGACGGCGACGTCCTGCTCACCGGGCCGGCCGTCGGCGCGCTGCGCCGCGACGCCGACGCCGTCGACCTGCTCGTCTCACCGGCCGGCCGCGCGGCCGCCGAGCTGCTGCCGGGCGTCGACGACGTCCTCGTGCTGGAGGCCCCGTGGTCCGGCTACCGGCCGCCACCGGTGGACCGGCGCACCGTCGAGGCGCTGGTGGACGACGTCCGGCGGCGTGGGTACGACGAGGCGGTCGTCTTCACCTCCTTCCACCAGAGCGCCCTGCCCACCGCGCTGCTGCTGCGCCTGGCCGGCGTGCCGCGGATCGCGGCGGCGAGCGAGGACTACCCGGGCTCGCTGCTGGACGTCCGCCACCGCCGGATGCCCGGTGGCGCGCCGGACGACGGGGGGCCGGCCGGGGGGCACGAGGTCACCGCCGCGCTGGCGCTCGTCGCCGCGGCCGGGCACCCGGTGCCCGCGCCCGAGCGGGCGCGGCTCGCGGTGCGCCGTCCGCTGCCCGACGTCGACCGGCTCGTGCCCACGGAGCGGTACGTCGTCGTCCACCCGGGGGCCTCGGTGCCCGCCCGCGCGCTCACCGCGGCGCACGCCCGGTCGCTCGTCGCGGGGCTGGTGGAGGCGGGGCACCGGGTCGTCGTGACCGGTGGGCCGGGGGAGCGCGACGCGGCCGCCGAGGCGGCAGGCGACGACGCCACGAGCAC
The DNA here is from genome assembly GCA_046566185.1 of Actinomycetes bacterium. Lineage (GTDB taxonomy): Bacteria > Actinomycetota > Actinomycetes > Actinomycetales > SCSIO-59966 > SCSIO-59966. The sequence continues at coordinate 8,712 of JBKHXE010000036.1, forward strand.
GGCCGGGCGGACGTCGCTCGCCGAGCTGGCCGCGGTCCTGGAGCGGGCGGACGCGGTGGTGGTGCCGAACACCGGCCCGGCGCACCTCGCCGCGGCGGTCGGGACGCCGGTCGTGTCGCTCTTCGCCCCGGTGGTGCCCGCCGAGCGGTGGGCGCCCTGGGGCGTGCCGCACGTGCTGCTCGGTGACCAGGACGCGCCCTGCGCGGGCAGCCGGGCGCGGGAGTGCCCGGTGCCCGGGCACCCCTGCCTCTCGGAGGTGTCGCCGGCCGAGGTCGTGCGGGCGGTCCAGTCGCTGGTGGGAGCGCGAGAGGCGGTGCCGCTGTGAGGATCCTGCTCTGGCACGTGCACGGCTCGTGGACGACGTCGTTCGTCTCGGGACCCCACGACTACGTGCTGCCGCTGCTGCCCGACCGGGGGCCCGACGGCCGCGGTCGGGCCCGCACGTGGGACTGGCCGGCGTCCGCGCGGGAGGTCCCCGTCGAGGAGCTCGGCGACGTCCCCGTCGACGTCGTGCTGCTGCAGCGGCCGCACGAGGCCGAGCTGCTGGAGCGCTGGACGGGTCACCGCCCGGGCCGCGACGTGCCGGCCGTCTACGTCGAGCACAACGCGCCGACCGGCCACGCCGTGCGCAGCCGGCACCCGGTGGCGGACGACGACCGGCTCGTTGGCGTGCCCGTCGTGCACGTGACGCGCTTCAACGCCATGGCGTGGGACTGCGGCGACGGGCCGACCGCCGTCGTGGAGCACGGCGTCCCCGACACCGGCTACCGGTACACCGGCGACGACGCGGGTGTCGCGGCGGTCGTGAACGAGCCCGTGCGCCGCTGGCGGGTGGCCGGCACCGACCTGCTGCTGCGCTTCGCGCGCGAGATGCCCGTCGAGGTGTACGGGATGGGGATGGCCGAGCTGGCCCGCACCGCTGCGGCACAGGGCATCTCGCTGTCACCGGACAGGCTGCACGACGACGTGCCGCAGCACGAGATGCACGCCGCCCTCGGCCGGCACCGGGCCTACCTGCACCCGTACCGCTGGACGAGCCTCGGTCTCGCCCTGCTGGAGGCGATGACCCTCGGGATGCCGGTGCTCGCGCTCTCGACGACCGAGGCACCCGAGGCCGTGCCCGCCGACGCGGGACTGGTGACCAACGACGTCGACGCGCTCGTCGCCACCGCGCGCCGGTGGCTGCACGACCCCGCCGAGGCGAGGGAGCGCGGGCTCGCCGCCCGGCGGCACGCCCTCACCCGGTACGGGCTCAAACGGTTCCTCGACGACTGGGACCGCCTGCTGGAAGGAGTCGCGCGATGAGGATCGCGATGGTGTCCGAGCACGCCAGCCCGCTGGCCGTGCTCGGCGGTGTGGACGCCGGGGGCCAGAACGTCCACGTGGCCGCGCTGGCCGAGCACCTCGGGAGGCGCGGGCACGTCGTGGAGGTCTTCACACGACGTGACTCGCGGCGACCAGCCGAGCGAGTTCCGCTGTGCGACAACGTCACGGTGGTGCACGTCCCCGCCGGTCCGCCGCGGCAGGTGCCGAAGGACGAGCTGCTGCCGCACATGCCGGCGTTCGCGCGCTGGCTGGTGCGCTACTGGACCAGTCGCGGCACGCCGGACGTCGTCCACGGCCACTTCTGGATGTCCGGGCTCGCCGCCCTGCAGGCCGGGCGGGACTGCGGCGTCCCGGTCGCCCAGACCTTCCACGCCCTCGGCACGGTCAAGCGCCGGTACCAGGGCTCGGCCGACACCAGCCCGCCCGAGCGGATCGACCTCGAGCGCCGCGTCGCGACCGAGGTCGACCTCGTGCTGGCCACCTGCTCGGACGAGGTGGCCGAGCTGGAGGCGATGGGCGTGCCGACGGGTCACGTGCAGGTCGTGCCGTGCGGCGTCGACACCGCGCACTTCCGCCCCGGGCCCGCCCCGCAGACCGCGCGTCCCCGGCTGCTGTCCGTCGGGCGGCTCGTGGAGCGCAAGGGGTTCGAGGTGGCCGTTCGAGCCATGCCGCTGCTGCCGGAGGCGGAGCTCGTCATCGCGGGCGGCCCGCCGGCCGCCCGGCTCGGCGACGACGCGGAGGCGCGTCGCCTGCTGGCCCTCGCGGACGCCGTCGGGGTCGCGGACCGCGTCACTCTCGTCGGTCAGGTGGACCACGACGACATGCCGGCCCTGCTGCGCTCCGCGCGGGTCGTCGTCGCGACGCCCTGGTACGAGCCGTTCGGGATCATGCCGCTCGAGGCGGCGGCCTGCGGCCGTCCCGTCGTCGGGTCGGCCGTCGGTGGCCTGCTCGACACGGTCGAGGACGGCGTCACCGGCCGGCTCGTGCCCCCGCGCGACCCCGCGGCCCTCGCCGTCGCCGTCCAGGAGCTGCTCGACGACCCGGACCTGGCCCGCCGCTGGGGCGAGGCGGCCCGCCGCCGTGCGGTGGCCCGCTACGACTGGGCCCAGGTGGCGCAGGAGACCGAGACGGCGCTCACCGCCGTCGCGCGCTCGGCCGCGGGCGCCCCCGCGGCCCGTACGGACGTGGAGGCGGTATGAGCACGCACGCCTGGCTGGACCGGCACGCCACGGAGATGAGCCGTGGCATGGAGTCGCTGATGGCGCACGCCCCGCTCGTCGAGTCGTGGGGCCGGCGCCTGGCCGCCGTGGTCGGCGACGGCGGCCGTCTGCTCGCCGCCGGCAACGGGGGCAGCGCGGCCGAGGCCCAGCACCTCACCGCGGAGCTCGTCGGCCGCTTCCTCGGTGAGCGCCGCCCGCTGTCGGCGATCTCGCTGTGCGCGGAGAGCTCGAGCGTCACGGCGATCCTCAACGACTACGGCCCCGACGAGGTGTTCGCTCGGCAGGTCGAGGCGCACGGCCGGCCCGGCGACGTCCTGGTGCTGCTGTCGACGAGCGGCCGCAGCCCCAACGTCGTGGCCGCCGCCGAACGCGGGCGGGAGTGCGGCCTGACGGTCTGGGCGATGACCGGCCCGCGGCCCAACCCGTTGGCGTCCGCGGCCGACGAGGCGCTCGCCGTCGACGCGCCGTCGACCGCGGCCGTGCAGGAGGTGCACCTCGTCGCGGTGCACGCCCTCTGCGCGGCTCTCGACGCGCACCTGGCGCGGCCCGCCGACCTGACGTCCGCGGGCCGCCGGTCGCAGGAGGTCTCGGCGTGACAGGCGTCCTGCGGGTCGCGGTCGTGGGCGACGTCGTCCTCGACCGGGACGCCGTCGGCCGCTCCGAGCGACTGTGCCCGGACGCCCCGGTGCCCGTCGTCGACGTCGAGGCGGTGCGCGAGAGCCCCGGTGCCGCCGGCCTGACCGCGCTGCTGTGCGCCGCCGCCGACACCGAGGTCACGCTCGTCGCGCCGGTCGCGGACGACGCCGACGGGCAGGCGCTCGTCGCCGGCCTCCGCGCGGGAGGCGTGGACGTCGTCCGGCTGTCGCACGTGGGCGCGACCCGGCGCAAGACGCGGGTGCGCTCCGGCGGGCAGTCGCTGCTGCGGCTGGACGACGGCGGGCCGGGCCACCCCGTCGGCGACCTGCCGGACGCCGCGCGCTCGGCGGTCGAGTCGGCGGACGTCGTCCTCGTCTCGGACTACGGCGCCGGGACCACCGCGCACGACGGGCTGCGCGTCGTCCTCACCGCCGTCGCCGCGAGGTCGCGGCTGGTCTGGGACCCGCACCCCAAGGGCGCGGAGCCCGTGCCCGGCGCCACGCTCGTGACGCCGAACCTCGCGGAGGCCCGGGGTGCGGTGGGCGAGTCGGGTGCCGCCGCCGAGCTGGCCGGCCGGCTGCGCTCGCGCTGGCGCGCGCGGGGAGTCTGCGTGACCGCCGGCGCGGAGGGCGCGTGGCTCGCGACGTCGGCCGGGGAGGCCGTCTACGTGCCCGCCCCGGCCGTGCACGGCGGCGACCCGTGCGGCGCCGGGGACCGGTTCGCGGCGTCCGCGGCGCTCGCCCTCGGGCGCGGCGCCGTGCTGTCCGAGGCGGTCGGCGCCGGGGTGGCCGACGCCTCCGCCTGGGTCGCCGCCGGTGGCGCCGCCACCTTCCGCCACCCCCCCAGCCGTGATCTTGCACGTCCGTCACCGGCGCCGGCCTCCGCGGCGGACGTCGTGGCGCGCGTCCGGGCGGCCGGCGGCACGGTCGTCGCGACCGGCGGGTGCTTCGACGTCCTGCACGCCGGGCACGTCGCGTGCCTGGAGGCCGCCCGCCGGCTCGGCGACGTCCTCGTCGTCCTGCTCAACAGCGACGCGTCGGTGCGGCGGCTCAAGGGGCCGACCCGGCCGGCGCAGCCCCAGGAGGACCGCGAGCGGGTGCTGCGCGGGCTGTCCAGCGTCGACGCCGTCGTCGTCTTCGACGAGGACGACCCGCGGGCCGCGCTCGACCGGCTGCGGCCCGACGTGTGGGCCAAGGGCGGCGACTACGGCGGGACGCCGATGCCCGAGGCCGACCTCGTGCGCAGCTGGGGCGGCCGCGTCGTGCTCCTGCCGTACCTGGACGGCCGATCGACCACGAAGATCCTGCAGGAGGTGCGATGAGGGAACGAGCGCTCGGGACCGTCTACGTCACGGGTGGTGCCAGCGGCCTCGGCGCCGCCGTCGCCGCGGCGGTGGAGAAGGGAGGCGGCCGGGCCGCGGTGATCGACCGCGTCGAGCCACCGTCGGGGCTGCCGCACGCCGTCGCCGACCTGGCCGACACCGCCGCCGCCGAGGCGGCGGTGCGGCACCTCGCCGAGACGGTCGGGCCGCCGGACGCCGTCGTCACGGCCGCGGGCACCGACGCCTGCGGGCCACTGGCCGACGTGCCGAGCGAGACGTGGGACCGCGTCGTGGCGGTCAACCTGCTCGGCACCGCAGCCGTCGTGCGCGCCGCGCTGCCGTACCTGGTGGAGCGGCGCGGCACGGTCGTCACCGTGGCGTCCACGCTGGGCCTCAAGGCGGTCGGGGACGCGACGGCGTACTGCGCCTCCAAGTTCGGCGTCGTCGGCTTCACGCGGGCGCTCGCGACCGAGCTGGCCGGCCGGGTCGGTGTCACCCTGCTCGTGCCGGGCGGCATGCGGACCGCCTTCTTCGACGGCCGCACCGAGCAGTACAAGCCCGGCCCGGACGCCGACCTCAACGACCCGGCCGACGTCGCGGCCGTGGTGCTGACCGCGCTGCGGCAGCCCGTCGGGTGCGAGATCCGGGAGATGGTGGTGGCGACCTCGACGGAGCCGTCCTGGCCCTGACCGAGACAGGTTCAGCGGGAACGGTTCTCGCGCTGCGGGCGCTGGGCCTGGGCGACGCGCTCACCGGCGTCGCCGCGTTGCGCGGCGTCCGGCGGGCGTGGCCGGACCACCGGCTCGCGCTCGCCGCGCCGGGCGCGGTGGGCGAGCTGCTGCTCGGCACCGGGGTGGTGGACGAGGTGCTCGACGCTGCGCCCCTCCAGCCGGTGCCCTGGCCAGCGCCCGACCCGCCGGACGTGGCCGTGAACCTGCACGGCCGCGGCCCGCAGAGCCACCGGGTGCTGCAGGGGCTGGGGGCCGGGCGCCTCGTCGCCTTCGCGTGCCCCGAGGCGGGCGTCGACGGGCCGGCCTGGGACGACGAGGAGCACGAGGTCGACCGGTGGTGCCGCCTGGTGCGCGGCGCCGGGGGCGACTGCGGCCCCGAGGACCTGCGGCTCGACCCGCCTGCGCCTCGCGGCGGCCACGTGGTGGTGCACCCCGGCGCGGCCTCGGGCTCGCGCCGCTGGCCCGTCGAGCGCTGGGCCGACGTGGTGACCGAGCTCGTGCGGAGCGGCCGGCAGGTCGTCGTGACCGGGGTCGCCGCCGAGTCCTCGCTGTGCGCGGCGCTCGAGCACCTGGGGGCCGAGAACCGCTGCGGCGCAGAAACTCTCGTCGACCTGGCGCGGACGGTGGCATCGGCGGCCGCCGTGCTGTGCGGTGACACGGGCGTCGCCCACCTGGCGACCGCCTACGGCACCCCCTCCGTGCTGCTCTTCGGCCCGACACCGCCGGCCACCTGGGGCCCGCGCATCGACGCCGACCGCCACGTGGTGCTCTGGCGTCCGCAGCCCGGCGACCCGCCCGGCGACCCCCACGGCGCCGACGTCGACGTCCGCCTGGCCCGCATCACCCCCGCCGACGTCCTCACCGCCCTGGCCACCCTCCCCCCACCTCTCCGTGATCAAGGAACCCAAGCGTGATCAAGGAATCCGTGCACGGTCCCTGGGACTGCGACCATCTGCTGTGTTGCGGGTCCGAAGGAGGGGAGATCACACCCGATGATCGCGCCGATCGGGCGCGTGGCGCTCGCCGTCCTTGCCGCCATCCCTCTGAGTGCTTGCACGCCGATGCCGGCCATCTTCCTGAGAGGTGAGACCGGCGGTGAGGTGACGATCGTCATCGGCGCCTGCGGCACGACACCCCGGGTGACCGAGATCGTCGTGGATGCACTACCCAGGGACGAGGGTCGCCCCCGAGAGCTGTGGCGCGTCGTCTCGGGCTCCGACGAGGGGCAGCCGGTCAGGGAGATCGTCCTCGGGTCGTCACCGCAAGGCTTCAGCGCGACACGGGACGAGCTGGGCCGGCTCGACGAGACCCGCGTCTCGCTGGGCGTGACCTACGGAGGGCCGGACGACGAGGGCTCGTGGACCTTCGACCGACTGCCGCAGCCCGGAGAGGTCCTCGGCCCCGAGGGGGTCCTGGAGGACGAGGAAGCGGTCCGTGACGTCGGGTGCTGACCCCCGGCCCTCCCCTCCTTGATCGCGCTCGGCGTCCTTGATCACCACGAAGTGCAAGATCACGGGGGAGGGAGGAAGGGGGGTCAGGCGGACCGCAACGCCGCGTCGGCGAACCAGTCGACGGTGCGCCGCAGCCCCACGCGCCACGGCACCCGCGGACGCCAGCCCAGGAGCTCCTCGGCGAGCGCGGTGTCCGGACGCCGTACCTGCGGGTCGTCGACGGGCCGGTCGACGTGCACGATCGGGGACGACGACCCCGTGGCCGCGACGACGTCCTCCGCGATCTGGCGCACGGTGAGCTCGTGGGGGTTGCCGATGTTGACCGGGCCGGGGTGGTCCGAGGCCGCCAGCGCGAGGATGCCCGCGACGAGGTCGTCGACGTAGCAGACCGACCGGGTCTGAAGGCCGTCGCCGGCGACCGTGATCGGCTCGCCGGCGAGCGCCTGGCGGATGAACGTGGGGATGGCGCGGCCGTCCATCGGGCGCATCCGGGGACCGTAGGTGTTGAAGATGCGGACGATGCCGGTGTCCACGCCCTCGGCGCTGCGGTAGGCCGTCGTCATCGCCTCCGCGTAGCGCTTCGCCTCGTCGTAGACGCCGCGCGGGCCGATGGGGTTGACGTGGCCCCAGTAGGTCTCCGGCTGTGGGTGCACCTGCGGGTCGCCGTACACCTCGGAGGTCGAGGCGAGGACGAACCGGGCTCGCTTCTCCTTCGCCAGCCCGAGGGCGTGCCACGTGCCGATCGCGCCGACCTTCAGCGTGTGGATCGGCAGCTTCAGGTAGTCGATGGGGGAGGCGGGGGAGGCGAAGTGCAGCACGAGGTCCACCGGCCCGGGAACGTGGACGAAGTCCGTGATGTCGCAGCGCACCAGCCGGAACGCCGGGTGGTCGGTGAGGTGGGCGACGTTCGCCGGGGTGCCGGTGAGGAAGTTGTCGAGGCAGGTCACGCGGGCGCCGGACGTCAGCAGCGCCTGGCACAGGTGGCTGCCGAGGAAGCCGGCGCCTCCGGTGACCACGGCATGGCGGGAACGCAGCGGCACAGTGCACCTCCACAGCGGGGTTCGACGCCTCCCGGGCCCGGTACCCGCGACCGGCCCCCGCAAACGCATGGGCGACGTCCGGCCGGGTAGGCCGGGGTCCGTGTCGTCCACCACCGGGAACGTGACCGTCGTCGTCGCCAGCCGTGACCGCAGGAGCGAGCTGCTGGCGTCGCTGCCCCGTCACGAGGCAGGCGTGGTCCTCGTCGACAACGCCTCCAGCGACGGCTCCGCACCGGACGTCGAGGCGGCCCTGCCCGACGTCCGCGTGATCCGTCTCGACCGCAACATCGGTGCGCGGGCTCGCACCCTGGGCGCCGAGGTCGCCGGGACGCCGTACGTCGCCTTCGCGGACGACGACTCGTGGTGGGCGCCCGGTGCGCTGGACGCCGCGACGCGCCTGCTCGACGAGCACCCGCGACTCGCGCTGGTACAGGCGCGGATCCTCGTCGGCCCGGATGAGCGACCGGACCCCCTGTGCCGGGTGATGGCGGCCTCCCCGCTGCCCGCCGACGGGCTGCCCGGCCCCCGGCTGCTCGGGTTCGTCGCCTGCGCCGTGGTGGTGCGGCGCGAGGCCTTCCTGGCCGTCGGTGGCTTCGACGACGTCGTGCGCTTCCCGGGGGAGGAGCAGCGCGTCGCCCTCGACCTCGCGGCCGCCGGCTGGGACATGGCGTACGTGCCTGCGCTCGTCGTCCACCACCACCCCTCGCCGTCGCGCGAGCCGGCCGACGAGCGGTCCCTCCGCGTCGCGCGCAGCAACCTGCTCACCGCCGTCCTGCGCCGTCCGTGGGGGGTCGTCGCCCGGGAGGTGGTACGCACGGTCAGGCGCGGGCAGGGTGCGGCGGTGCGCCGGGCGCTGCCCGACCTCGTGCCGGCGCTGCGTCAGCGGAGGTGCGTCCCCGACGCCGTCGAGGCGTGGTGCCGGCAGCTGGAGACCTGACCGCGGCCCTCCAGGGCGGTGAGGGCCGGGTCCATGTACCGGTGCAGCGCCGCGGCCGACACCTCACCGGTGCTCATCGCCACCACGAGCTCCTCGCAGAGGTCGTGCAGCTTGAGGTTGTCGTTCCGCGACCGCCAGCGCAGCAGCGCGAACGCCGCGTCCGGGTCGAGGCCGTACACGTACATCAGCGCACCCTTGGCCTGCTCGATGGCGGCCGCGTGCTCCTTCGACCTGCGCACGGCCTCGGTCGCGGTGGCGTCCGCCAGCTGCCGCTCGGTCTCCGTGACGTCGATGACGTACCCGCGCAGGCCGGTCGGCTCTCCCGCGTCGTCCTGCACCGCGTCGCAGGCGAGGACGACGTGCCGCACCTGGCCGTCCGGCCGGACCACTCGGTGGTGCCTGCTGAACGCCCCACCCCGGCCCGCCACCGCGTCGACCGCCGCCGCCAGCGCGTCGCGGTCGTCGGGGTGCAGCCGCTCGGAGAAGGTCTCCGGCGTGGGGTCGGAGTCGGCCGCGATGCCGTAGATCGCCAGCACCTCGGGGCACCACCACCAGCTGTCGTCCGCGCGGTTCCAGGTGAACCGCCCGACGTGCTCGTCACGACCGGAGGTCAGCTCGCCGACGCTCACGGAACCGACTATGCCGAGAGCGCCGCTCCCGGTCCAGCCGAGCCCCCGGAACGGACGCCGTCGATGACGAGACGGGACCGCGGCAGCCCGAGCAGCCGGTGCGGCGGGACGAAAAGGTCCTGCGCCGGCACCCGGTAGGTCATGCCGCCCGCCAGCATCCGGACGCACCCGCCGAGCAGCGCCGTCGTCGCCCACTCGCCGGGGCAGCGGTGACCGGTCGCGTGGTCACCGCCGCCCTGGGGCACCAGCTCGAAGGGGTCGATGTCGTGCCCGGCGAACAGGTCCGGGTCGAACTCACCCGCCCGCGGCCACCGACGCTCGTCGTGGTCGGTGCCGAACACGTCGAGCAGCACCCGCCGGCCGGCGGGTATCGCCGTGCCGTCCACCGTCGTGGGGCGGTACGCGCGCGCCGCGAGCACGGGCACGAAGGGCGTGTGCCGCCGGACCTCGAGCGACGTTGAGCAGCTCGACGGCGGCCGTCCGGGTCCGGTCGGGGATCACGCGACCGGCAGCTCGTAGACGGCGTAGGCGGCGCCGATCACCGGCTGGGCGACGTTGCGCACCCGCGTGCCGCCCTCGGTCAGGCCCTTCTCGCGCCCCACGTGCGCGTGCCCGTGGACGGCGAGCCGCGCCCCGGCCGCGTCGATCGCCTCGCCGAGCATGTAGTTGCCGAGGAAGGGCCAGATCTCCGGCGGCTCACCGACCAGCGTCTCGTCGACCGGCGCGTAGTGCGTCAGCGCGACGACGACGTCGGCGGACGACGCCTCCTCGAGGGCGGCCGCCAGCCGCTCGGCGCTCTCGCGGCCGTGCCGCGCGAAGGCCTTCATCTCCGGCTCGCCGAAGTCGCTGCCGCACCGCCCCGCGAAACCGAGCCCGAAGCCCTTGGCGCCGGCCACGCCGAGACGCCCACCGGGCAGGTCCAGGACCGTGCCGGTCCCCTCCAGCACGGTCAGGCCGGCGTCGGTGAGGACGTCGATCACCTCCTTGTCGGCGTCGCTCTGGTAGTCGTGGTTGCCGAGCACCGCCACCACCGGGACGCCCAGGCCCCCGTACTCGGAGGCCACCACCTCGGCCTCCTCGACCGTGCCGTGCCGGGTGAGGTCGCCGGCCAGCAGCAGGACGTCGGCACGCTCGGCCAGGCCCGCCAGCCCCGGCCGGTGGCGCCCCGCCAGGTCCGGCCCGAGGTGGACGTCGCCGACGGCGGCCACGCGGATCACCGGATCACCTCGGCGCCCTCGGGACGGCGGCCGAGCGCCTCGTCGGCGCAGGACATCTCGTCGACCACGTCGCAGCCCGGGCACATCTCCCGGACGACCTCCAGCACCGCGTCCTTCGCCGGCCCGCTGGCCACCTGGCCGCCGACGAAGATGCGGCCCTCGTGCTCGCGCAGGTGGACCCCGAGCTCCGCGGTCCGGTCGTCCTCGGCCAGCCGCTGCTCGACGTGCCGCAGCCGGTAGGCGTCGTTCATGCGCTCTCCTCCAGGTGGACGGGCCGTGGTTCCGGGTGGTCGGACAGCACCCCCAGCCGCCGGGCGAGGTACAGGGCGGCGTCGGCGAAGGGGTTACCGGAGACCGCCGCCTCCACCCGAGGCACGTCGATCTGCTCACGGAGGCTGCGCAGCAGGGAGAGCGGCGGCTCGAGGTCGCAGGCGTGGTCCGACAGGGCGGCCAGCTTCGCGACGAGCAGGTCGGTCGCCGAGAGCACCGGCATCTCGACGGACTCGACCGGCATCAGGTCCGCCCGCGCCAGCAGGTCGTCGTCCACCGGGCCGCAGGCCAGACGGTGGATGAGGTCGACCGGGGCGCCGTGGTGGCGTGCCTTGAACAGCCAGTCCTCGGGCGGCTGGAGCACGTCCAGCCCCGCGTCGCGCAGCGCGTCCTGCGCGGCCGGCGCGTCGCCGGGCCGGACGACGAAGTCGACGTCGTGGCGGCTGTCCTGCCCGCCGCGTGCGTACACGGCGTAGCCGCCGGCCAGCGCGAACGGCAGGTCCGCGTCCTTCAGCGCGACGGCGACCGTCTTGAGCGCCTCGAGCAGCGGACGAGTGGGGTCCTCCACGACGTCTGCCATACCCGTCGCAGCGGCGGGCATGCGCGCCGCCCGTGTCAGGAGCCGGTCGCGGCGAGCACCGTCAGGGGACGGCGCAGGGCGCTGCGGCCGCGCTCCCACGCCTCCAGCGTGGCCTGCCCGGCGAGCTCGTCGAGGCCCAGGCAGACCGCTGCGCCGAACAGGACGTCGCGGGCCAGGTGCGGCTCCGCGGTGACGAGCGCGCCGCACAGGTCGTACGCCGCGAGCTGCTCGTGCACGGCGTCCGCCTCGACGTGCTCGGCGAAGAACTCCCGCGCCTCGTCGCCGAGACCGAGGCGCTCCACCCCGGCGACGTAGCGCTTGCAGGGCAGCGACGACGTCATCTCGTAGGCGGCGAGGTGACCGAGCGCCGCCGCCCGGTGGCGGCGGTGCAGACCGAACAAGTGCATGGCGTTGACCGACGCCAGGGTGAGCGCCGTGGCGTGGTCGAGGTAGGCGCCGGGGGCGTCGTCCAGCCCGACGGCCCGCATCGTCGCGGCGAAGAGCTCGGCGTGCGTGCGCCCCGGGCGGCCCTCGCCGTACTCGTCGAACTGGATCTCGACGAGCGCCGACTTCGTCCGGCCCCGCAGTCGGGGGATCACCCACGTGTGCGGGTCGGCCTCGACCAGCTGGTAGACCGAGCGCAGCGCGCACATCTCCCGCAGCTGCTCCAGCGACGCCTCCCGGGCGACGTAGCCGGCCACCGACGGCCCGCCCGAGGAGGCGGTCATCTCGAACAGCGCGGCCGGCACCTCGGCCGGCTCGACGTCCTCGGTCGCGCCGAACCGGCGGAGCAGCTCGCTGCGGACGGCGCGCTCGAGGACGTCGCGGACGGCGAGCAGGGCTGGGGACCACTCCCACGCGTCGTCGACCCCGTCGAGGCCGCGGTAGTGCAGCTCGTACAGCAGGGTGAGCGACAGCTGGACGTCGTCGTCGAGCAGCGGGTCGCCCGTCGCGGCCACCGCGTCCGCCGCGCACCCGGTGAGGTCGGCGGCGTGCGGCGGAGCGAGCAGGACGTCGAGCAGCGCGGCGCCGAGAGGGCCGCGAGGTTCGGGGAGGCGCATGGCGTCGATCCTGCGCGGTCAGGTGGGCTGGCGCGCGACGGCGACCACGACGAGGTCCCGGCCGTCGTGCTGGCGGCGGTCCAGCCACGCCCGGACCGGGAACCCGTTGGCGAGGGTCAGCTTCAGGGTGGTCGCGGTGCCGGACGACGCGACCCGGGTGACGGCCTCCCGCAGCCGGGCGCGACTGGTGGGGCTGAACGGCGCCAGACCGTCGTCCGTCGTCAGCAGCTCGGCCTGCGGGTCGTGGCCGAGCAGCCGGCGCAGCCCGCGGGACGTGCGGACGGTGCCCTCGTGAGGGTCCACCACGAACGAGCCCGTGCGCAGCAGCGGCTCCGCCTCCTCGGCGGGGTCGAGCCGTGGCGTCGCCCGGTCCTGCGCGGCGAGGGCGCGCGGCGGCTGCCAGGTGACGATCGCGCCGTCCTGCCACCGGGAGACGCGCACCGGGCCCAGCGACGTCCCGACCTGCTCGGCATGGCCGAACGCCAGCACCTGGCGGACCGCCGCCACGAGGGCGTCCGTCTCCTCCCGCGACCACGGCGTGACCTCGAGGAGGGTGCGGCCCACCGGGTCGGTCGGCACGTCGCCGCGGCGCGTCAGCTCGGAGACGGCGGAGGCGTTGGCCTCGGTCAGCAGGACGTCGTGCCAGTCCGCCGCCGGCACCGCGGCCGCCGGCCGGACCAGCATGCCCGGTGCGGCGAACGCCTCGAGCAGCAGCGCGGTCTGCACGGCGAACCTGTCGCAGCGCTGGTCCTCGCCGGGCGTCAGCATCGGCAGGAGGGCCCGCCCGATGCCCTCGGCCAGCAGAGTCAGCGAGCGCCGGTCGTCCTCGCCGAAGTCCACCGGCTCCGGCCACCCCAGGTAGACCACGGCGAAACGGTGACCGGCCGCCGCGATGGGCAGGGCGGCGAGGACGCGCGAGGCGGTCGGGGCGTGGGCCAGGTCCGGGAACCGGCGCAGCGCCACCTCGGGGTCGCCGATCAGCTGCGGTCGCCCCTCGGCGGCCGCGAGCACCGGCAGCTCGAGGACCGGTGGCACCCGCCGCCAGATGCTGAGGTCGTGGCGCTCGAACCCGGCCGAGGCGAGCAGCTCGAGGGAGCCGTCGGCGGCGATGGCGTACAGCGCGCCCTGGGTCGGGGACGCCGGCCACACGCAGTCGGCCACCACGGAGGCCAGCAGCTCCCGCGGGCTCGCGGCGTCGTCCACCCCGGCCAGCGCCAGGCGGAGCGCCGCGTCGCTCGGTGTCGGGCTGCGACCCGACCGGCGTGCGGCGTGCTCGCGCAGCTGGGCCACCAGCTCGGCCGGCACCGAGCGGGTCGGGTCGTGCACGACACCGTCGCCGGCGAAGGGACCCCGCGCCAGCAGGTCGGGGACGCCGTCGAGGTCGTCGGCCGGCTGCTCCGGTGGCCCGGCGACCTCGGCGACGTAGCTGGCCGCGACGTCCGCGAGCTTCTTGTTCGTGTCCCGGGCGGCCCGCACGAGCTGGGCGAACGCCTCGTCGACGCCGGTCCGCCCCCGGGCGGCGAGCAGGCCCTTGGCCTGCTCGATGACGGCGCGGTGCCGCAGGGCGAGCTTGAGGTGGAAGTTCTCGGCGCGCAGCCGGCGCAGGACCTCGTCGAGGCCGGGGTGGTCGACGCCGTCCACGGGCACGGGGTGCTCGGGGCGCGCCTCAGGTGCGCCCTCGACGGGGCGGACGACGTCCAACGGTGAGACCTCCGGTGTCGAGCGGGTGGTCACCGGGGTCTCGGGTAACGCGGTGCGCAGCCTAGGTGCGGCCAGCGGCCAGTTCAACCCGCGTCGCGGATCGTCTCATCGCGGGCGTCCTGCCCTCATGGACTCGACGGTGAGTCGCCGTTCGACGACGTCCTGCGCGACGTCGGACAGCCGGCGGCGGCTGGTCCGGGCGTAGGCGCGCAGCTCGGCGAACGCCTGGTCGACGTCGGACCCCGTCACGGCGATCACCACGCCCTTCGCCTGCTCGATGACCACCCGGCTGTCGAGGGCGCCCTGCAGCTGGCGCACGGTGATCTCGCTGTCCCGGGCCCGCTCCGCCTGGCCGAGTGCCACGGTGGCCAGGTCGGCGAGCAGACCGACGCGTCGCCGGGTGTCGGCGTCCAGCTCGCCCTCGGCCGACCGGAACACGTTGAGGGAGCCGATCACCGCGCCGCGCAGCCGCAACGGCTGCGCGAAGACGGACCGGATGCCCTCGCGCCGCGCGACCCGGCCGAAACCGGGCCAGCGCTCCTCGATGTCGCGGCTGGTCGGGGCGACCACCCTCTCGCCGGTGCGGAACGCCTCGACGCACGGTCCGTCGCCGTCGACCACCTGGAAGCCCTCGACGACGTGGGCCTCCTCGCTGGTCGCCGCCAGCAGCCTCAGGTCGCCGTCGCGGTCGGCGACGAGCAGGCCCACGCTCTCGGCCTCGGCCAGGTCGGCGCAGTGGTGCACCACCCGGGTGGCGATCTCGACGACGTCGAAGTCCTCGACCAGTGTGTCGGTGATGTCACCGACGGCCTGGCCGAGGCGGCGGTCCTTGTCGGCGGCACCCATGCGGCGACTTTAGTCCGACGCGATCCCGGGTAAGGAGGCCGCATGGCGCGCACGACCATCACGGTCTATCCCGACGGCCCGCTCGTCCTGCGGGGACCTGCCGCCCTCCTCGACGAGGAGGGGCGGCCGGTACAGCGTCGGCGGCGGACCGTGGCGCTGTGTCGCTGCGGCAGGTCGGGCATCACCCCGTTCTGCGACGGCAGCCACAAGGCCGGGGGGCGGAGCCGCGGCGGGTCTCGCGCCATGACACCCGTGACCACCACCATCCCCGAGGAGGGACCATGACGACCGCACGCGAGATCATGAGCTCGGACGTCGAGTGCGTCCGCGCCGACGAGACCCTGGTCGACGCGGCCCGCAAGATGCGGGACCTCGACGTCGGCTCCCTGCCCGTCTGCGGCGACGACAACCGGCTCAAGGGCATGCTCACCGACCGCGACATCGTGGTGAAGTGCCTGGCCGCCGGTGGCGACCCCGCCACCACGACGGCGGGTGAGCTCGCCGAGGGCAAGCCCGTGACCATCGGTGCGGACGACCCGGTCGAGGAGCTGCTGCAGACCATGGCGCAGCACCAGGTGCGGCGCCTGCCCGTCATCGACGGCCACGACCTCGTGGGCATCGTCAGCCAGGCGGACGTCGCCCGCTCGATGCCCGAGCGCAAGGTCGGCGACCTCGTGGAGGCCATTTCCTGGTAAAGCGCAGCCCTGCGGCGTCGCCCGCACACGTCAACGGTGGACACCTCTCCCGGTCGGTGCCATGGTGGAGGGGCTCCGCGCCCCAGCCCCCGGCGCTCCATGCAGCACCACAGCCGGGAGGGGGCCCACCGTGCGCCTCACGATCCTCGCGTCCCCGTCGGCGGCGGGTCTCCGCCTGCCGGACGCCGCACATCCCGTCCACATCGGCGACGACCTCGTCTCCGCGCTCCTCAGGGCCGGCCACGACGCCCGACTGGTCGTCCTGCCCGGGCCGGGTGACCGGCCGGCCCACGCCTACGACGGCCTGGCGGCCGAGGGCGAGTGGTTCGCCGCGCAGGACGGCGGGGACGTCGTCCACGCGGTCGACCTGAGGGCTGCGGCGGCGGCGCTCGCGGCACGCCGCCACACCGGGGTGCCCGTCGTCGTCAGGGCGAGCAGCCTGCCGGACTCGCCCGACGCGCGCGTGCGCCGGGCCCGGCTGGCGGTGCTGCGTGCGGCGGACGTGGTGCTGTGCCCGACGGAGGAGCTCGCCCGTGGCGCCCGTGTCGGGGGTGCCGACCGGGTCGAGGTCGTCGCGGACGGGCTCGACACGGCGTCCTGGGCCGCTCCCTCGACGCCCGCGGCCGACGGCCCGCCGACGCTCGTCACGCTCTCCGGCGCCGACGCCGGTGGCGGCGTCCCCGCCGTGGTGGAAGCCCTGCGCGCCCTGCCCGAGGCGCGACTTCTGGTCGCGGGCCGCTCCACCGAGGCGGCAGCCGACTCCCTGCGCCGCAGGGCGACCCGGGCGGGCGTCGACGACCGGGTGACCGACCTGGGGTGGCTGCCCCGCGACCGGGTCGTCGACCTGCTCGACGACGCCGACGTCGTCGTCGCCCCCCGGGCCGAGGGCGGGTCCGGGGTCTCCGCCCTCGAGGCGATGTGCCGGGCCAAGGTCGTCGTGGCCGCGGACGCCCCCGTCCTCCGCGACGTCGTCGCGGAGGGCGTCACCGGCCTGCTGGTGCCGGCCCTCGACAGCTCCGCGTGGGCGGACGCCCTGCGGGGCGTGCTGGCCGACCCGTTCCGCCGGGAGGCCTGGGGCCAGGCGGGGCAGGACAGGGTCACGGCCGTCTACGACTGGCGCGCAGTCGTGCCGCGCCTGCACTCCGTGTACGAAGCGCTGGGGACCGTCTCGTCGGCGCGGAGCCGGGTCTCCCGGTTGCGGCCCACGACGGGCGGTGCTCGACTGGCCCGAGGTGGTCAAGAAGCAGTCGCCACCGCAGCTCACCGGTCCGTCCCGAGGAGTGATGCGACATGACTGCACAGGTCATCGACAGCACGGACACCACGGAGTCCCACCGCGACCGCGAGGCCGTCACCGAGGACCTGCTGGTCCGCGCGCACGCCGCGCCGGACGACGACGAGCGCCGCCGGCTGCTCGACGAGGTGGTCCTGCTCAACCTCCCGGTCGCGCGGGGACTGGCGGCGCGGTACCGGGATCGGGGCGAGGCCTTCGACGACCTGCTGCAGGTCGCCTCGCTCGCGCTGGTCAAGGCCGCGCAGGGGTACGAGCCGGGCAAGGGCCGCGGCTTCCTCGCCTACGCCGTGCCCACCATCACCGGCGAGCTGCGGCGGCACTTCCGGGACCGCGGCTGGGACGTCCGCCCGCCGCGGCGGCTGCAGGAGCTGCGCCTCGCGATCGAGTCGGCCGCGCAGGAGCTGTCCCAGACGTCGGGGCACGCGCCCACCGTCGCCGAGCTCGCCGAGCACCTCGGTGTCGGCGAGGAGGAGGTGCTCGAGGCCGTCGCGGCGGCCCAGGGCTACACGGCGTCGTCCCTGGACGCCCCCTGCGACGGTGAGGACGGCGTCCCGCTGGGGGAGACGCTCGGCTGCGAGGACGAGGACCTCGAGCGGGTCGTCGACTGCCTGGCCGTCGAGCCGCTGCTCGCGACGCTCTCCCCGCGCGACCGGCACATCCTGTCGCTCCGGTTCTACCGGGGCTGGACGCAGAGCCAGATCGCCGAGGACATCGGAGTGACGCAGATGCAGGTCTCCCGGTTGCTGAGCAAGGCGCTCGCGAGGCTGCGGCAGGAGGTCATGGCCGACGCCGCCTGACACCGGCGGGCTCGCCCTACGGGCCGCGGCGCCCTACGCTCCGGCCGGTGGACCTCGTGTACCCGCCGGTCATCCGTGCCGCCGTCCTGTCCTTCCGCCTGCTCGGCATGGACGTCCGCGTGAGCGACGCCGACCGCGTCCCCGCGTCCGGCGGGGCGGTGCTCGCCAGCAACCACGTGAGCTACCTCGACTTCATCTTCGCCGGGTACGCCGCGTGGGTAGGCCGCCGCCGCCTCGTGCGGTTCATGGCCAAGGAGTCCGTCTTCCGGCACCCGGTGTCCGGTCCGCTGATGCGCGGCATGCACCACATCCCGGTGGACCGGGCGGCCGGCGCCGGCTCCTTCGACGCCGCCCTCGAGGCCCTGCGACGCGGCGAGCTCGTCGGCATCTTCCCGGAGGCGACGATCAGCCGGTCGTTCACGGTCAAGCCGATCAAGTCCGGTGCCGTCCGCCTCGCCGAGGGGGCCGGCGTCCCGCTGCTGCCGGTGGCCGTCTGGGGCGGGCAGCGCATGATGACGAAGGACCACCCCAGGGACTTCTCGCGCGGTCGCGCCGTCCGGATCGCCGTCGGCGAGCCCGTGCCGCTGGACGGCGGGCCGGCCCGGGCGACCAAGCTGCTCCGCCAGCAGATGCAGGCGCTCCTGGACGACGTCCAGCGGGCCCACCCGGACACCGTGCCCGACCCGGGGGCGGACGCCTGGTGGCTGCCGCAGCACCTCGGCGGCACCGCGCCGTCCCCGGCCCGCGCCGTCGAGATGGACGCCGCCGACCGACGCCGGGCGGCGTCCCGCGACTGACGCGAACGCGTCCCTGCCTCGCCGGGCGTCGCCGACCTAGCCTCGAGACGGTGACAACCGTTCGTTCGAGGAGGCGCCATGTCCAGCACGGCGGTCGACCGGTACCGGCAGGCGATGGAGCTGTTCGCCCGCGGCGACGACTCGGGGCTCGAGGCCTCGCTCGCCGACGACGTGGTCTGGCACGAGGCGGGCAGTGACGAGGTGGTCCGCGGCAAGCAGGCGGTGATGCAGCGGATGGCGCGGGCGTACGACGTGCGACCCGACATCACGCTGCGCTCGGTGCTGGGGGACGACGAGCACCTCGCCGTCCACGGGCACGCCCGCTTCACCCGCGACGGGGAGTGGTGCGAGTACGACTTCGTCGAGGAGATGGACGTGCGGGACGGGCGCGTCGTCGAGCGCTGGTCCTACATGGACGCCGTGCCCGACGACGTCGCCCGCTTCTTCGCGAGGCGCTAGGGCGCCGCTAGATCCCCGCGCCGTCGGAGAGCTTCTCCTCGTCGGCGGGGCGCACCTTCTCCTTGGCGGCGCGCGTCGCCTGCTCGACCTTGTCCTTGACCACCGGGGCCTGCTCCCGCACCGTCTGCTTGGCGGTGGAGACCTGCTCCTGCACCGTCGGGTTGCCCCACAGCGCCTTCGCCTGCTCGCGGATCTTCTCGTACTGCTCGCGCCCGGCGCGCGTCCCGAGGACGTACCCGACGGCCACTCCGGTGAGCAGCACCAGCTTGTTCTTCACGATCGACCACCCTCCCGGTCTGTTGGCCAGGGCTCCAGCATCGACGGGCGTGACGCGGGTCGCCACCGCAGCGGCGGGAGCCACCCGTGTCGGTGCAGCCGTGGGTGCGACACATCGGGTG
>JBKHXE010000037.1:0-16170 GCA_046566185.1 Actinomycetes bacterium
CGTCCTCATCCACCAGGGCAAGATCTCCTCGGTGTCCGACCTCCTGCCCCTGGTGGAGAAGGTGCACCAGAGCGGCAAGCCGCTCTTCATCGTCGCCGAGGACGTCGAGGGCGAGGCCCTGTCGACCCTGGTCGTGAACAAGATCCGCGGCACCTTCACCGCCGCCGCGGTCAAGGCGCCCGGCTTCGGCGACCGCCGCAAGGCGATGCTGCAGGACCTCGCCGTGCTCACCGGCGGCCAGGTCGTCACCCCGGATGTCGGTCTCAAGCTCGACCAGGTCGGCCTGGAGGTGCTCGGTACGGCCCGCCGGGTCGTCGTCACCAAGGACGACACGACGATCGTGGACGGCGGCGGCCAGGCCGAGGACGTCGACGCGCGGGTCGCGCAGATCAAGCGCGAGATCGAGGCGACGGACTCCGACTGGGACCGCGAGAAGCTGCAGGAGCGGCTGGCCAAGCTGGCCGGCGGCGTCTGCGTCATCAAGGTCGGCGCGGCCACCGAGGTGGAGCTCAAGGAGAAGAAGCACCGCATCGAGGACGCCGTCTCGGCGACCCGCGCGGCCATCGAGGAGGGCATCGTCGCCGGTGGCGGCTCCGCCCTCGTCCACGCCCTGAGCGCGCTCGACGACCTGACGGTCGGCGACGGCGACGAGGCGACCGGCGTGCAGGTCGTGCGCCGCTCGGTCGTCGAGCCGCTGCGCTGGATCGCCGAGAACGCGGGCCTGCAGGGCTACGTGGTCGTCGAGAAGGTGCGCGCGCTCGGCGCCGGCAAGGGCCTCAACGCGGCCACGGGCGAGTACGGCGACCTGGTCGCCGAGGGCGTCATCGACCCGGTGAAGGTGACGCGCTCCGCGCTGCGCAACGCCGCCTCTATCGCGTCGATGGTGCTCACCACCGACACGCTCGTGGTGGAGAAGAAGGAGGAGGAGCCCGAGGCGGCCGCCGGCCACGGCCACGGGCACGGCCACGGTCACTGAGCACTGAGACCGCGGTCCCTCCCACGCGCGACGGAGCCCGGACCCCCTCGGGGGTCCGGGCTCCGTCGCGGTTCGCGGGCGCCGTGCTGGGGCGCCGTCAGCTGGCCACCGGCAGGGTCACCACGGTGCGCTCGGCAGCGCGCTGCTCGGCGTAGATGCGCTCGCGGTCGTCCTCGGTCAGCCCGCCCCACACGCCGTAGGGCTCGCGCACCGTGAGCGCGTGCTCACGGCACTGCTGCATCACCGGGCACCCGGCGCAGATCGCCTTGGCGGCGGCGTCCCGGTTGCGGCGCGCGGGGCCGCGCTCGCCCTCGGGGTGGAAGAACAGGGTCGTGTCGTGCTCACGGCACGCGCCGTCGAGCTGCCACTCCCACACGTCCGCGATCGGTCCGGGGAGCCGCGAGATCTCCGCCATGGCCTTCTCCTCGTTCTGTCGGTTCGAGTGCGCCGGGACCGACGCTGACGAGGAGTGAACCTAGCAACCGCTTCACAGGTTGTTCAAGTCCTTCGCGCCACAACTTGTTCAACCGGGTCACGTGCCTCGATGGTGCGCCCTGAGCGTGCCGACTGGCAAGCCCCACGCCGGATCCGGAGAATCAAGTGCATGCCCTCGAACCGGCCGGAGCGTCAGGCCGCCGAGGCACCGCCAGCTCCCACGCTGACCGTCGCGGCGGTCGCCCGGCGGCTCGGCGTGGCCCCGGCCACCCTGCGCACCTGGGCCCGCCGCTACGGCCTGGGGCCCTCGGCGCACACGGCCGGCGCGCACCGGCGGTACTCCGCGGCCGACGTCACCCGGCTGATGGTGATGCGCCGCCTGACCCTGGAGGGCGTGGCACCGGGCGAGGCCGCCCGCATCGCCGTGGACACCCCCGTCGGCGACGAGGCGGGCGCCGCGCTGGCCACGGTCACGACGCTGCCCGCGCCGGGCGGTGACGGGCCGGCTCCCGTCGACTACGGCCGGGCCGGCGGCGGCAACGTCGTCGCCCTGCCGGACGCCGGGCCCGCCGCGCGGGGCCTGGCCCGGGCGGCGCTCGCGCTGGACTCGCGGGAGTGCGCGCGCATCCTGCAGGCCGCGATCGACGTCGAGGGCGTCGTCGGCACGTGGGACGCGCTCGTCGTCCCCGTGATCGTGGCCCTCGGCAAACGGTGGGAGGCCACCGGCGCCGGTGTCGAGACCGAGCACCTGCTGTCGGAGTGCGTGCTCGCCGTGCTGCACGCGCACACGCTGGCCCAGCCGGTGCGGGGCGGCGCGACCGTGCTGCTCGCCGGCGCCGAGGACGACGAGCACGTGCTGCCGCTGCACGCCGTGGCGGCCGCGCTCGCGGACAAGGGCGTCGCCTGCCGCGTCCTCGGCGGCCGCCTGCCCCGGGAGGCCCTGGCCGCCGCCGTCAGGCGCAGCGGCCCGGCCGTGGTCTTCGTGTACGCCTCGATCCCCGTGTCGGACGGCGGCCAGCTGGCGACGCTGCCGCGGATGCGCCCGGCCCCGCGGCTGCTGCTCGGCGGGCCCGGCTGGACGGACGTCGAGCTGCCCGAGGGGGCCGACGCCGTCCGGGTCGTGTCGGTCGCCCACACCGTCGCCGAGATCGAGGCCGCCGTCACCGGCTGATCTTGCTGGACGCCGGACGCTCACGTTCGGCCCCCGACGTGCCGAGGGATGTACCAGGCCCCGGCCAGGGCGTCGGCCGGGCGGGACGTGAGACAGGAGCTGGCGTGGCGACGGTGCTGGTGTGCGACGACTCCCCGGGAGTGCGCGAGACGCTGCGGCGCTCGGTCGCCTCGGTGCCGGGCGTGACGCGGGTCGTCGGAGCCTCCTCGGGTGAGGAGGTGCTGGCCCGCTGGCCGGTGGAGAAGCCCTCCCTGGTGCTGATGGACGTCCGCATGCCCGGCATCGGCGGGGTCGAGGCGACGCGGCGCCTGCTGGCCCGTCACCCCGAGGCGACGGTCGTCGTCCTCACCGTGGCCGAGGACGCGGACGGCGTCGCGCAGGCGGTCGCGGCCGGTGCCCGCGGTTACGTCGTCAAGGACGGCGACCGCGAGGAGCTCACCGCGGCGGTGCTGCACGCCGTCGGCGAACCGGTGCGCGGCACCGGCCCGCGGCGCGCCGACCTGGGCCGCGTGCCCGTCCTCACCGAGCGAGAGCTGCAGGTGCTCACCGGGATGAGCCGGGGGCGCAGCAACGCGGAGATCGGGCGCGAGCTGTTCCTGTCCGAGGACACCGTCAAGACCCACGCCCGCCGGCTGTTCCGCAAGCTCGGCGCGGCGGACCGCGCGCAGGCGGTCGCTGTGGGGTTCCGGTGGGGGCTCGTACGCTAGGCGCCCACAGCGGCGGGGGAGCGGCGGGGCCGATGACGGATCAGCGGGCGGTGGTCGGCGTAACGTCGCGTGCCGCCGGCGCGATGACACCGTCGGAGTCGCCGACCGAGATGACCGCCCTCGCCGAGCGGGCCTCGGCCGGGGACGCCGCGGCGGTGCGGGACCTCATGGCCTCGGTCCGCCGCACCGTCCACCGCTACTGCCGCGCCCGCCTCGGCGGGCTCGCCGGCGGCGACCAGGCCGCCGAGGACGCTGCCCAGGAGGTGTGCGTGACCGTCCTGATGGCGCTGCCGCGCTACCGCCACGAGGGGCGTCCCTTCGAGGCCTTCGTCTACCGGGTCGCCTCACGCCGCGTGGCCGACGCGCAGCGGGCCGCCGTCCGCGCCGCCGTCACCCTCGACCAGGTGCCCGACGGCGCCGCCGACGACCCCACGCCCGAGGAGGTCGCGCTCGCGCTGGTGGACGTCGACCGGGCGCGTCGCCTGCTCTCCCTGCTGCCGGAGCAGCAGCGCGAGCTGCTGCTGCTGCGGGTCGCCGCCGGGATGTCGGCCGAGGAGGTCGGCCGCGCGCTCGGCATGACCGCCGGCGCCGTCCGCGTCGCGCAGCACCGTGCGCTCGCCCGGCTGCGCGCGCTCGCGGTCGGACAGGTGCCGTGACCCGCTTGCCGGGGCCGTCCGCCCCCGTGGACGCCCTCCTCGCCGACGACGTGCTGCTCGACCGGCTCGCGGCCCGGCGGGCCGCGCCCGACGACCTGTCGGACGACGCGGTCCGGCTGCTCGCCGCCCTCGCCGCCGACGCGGACGCGGACCTGCACGTCGCCGTGCCCGCGCCGGCGCCCGCAGCCGCTGACCGGCGGCGCCGCCTCGGCGCGCTCGCGGCGGTCGCCGCGCTGGCCCTGCTGACCGGCGGCGCCGGTGCGGCCGCCGCGGTCACCGGTGACCCGATGGCCGGGGTGGACGCGGTGCGCTCGGCCGTCGCCGCCGCCACCGGAGCCGACTGGCTTCGCCCCGCGGCGGACGCCGCCGACACCGAGCCGCCGCGAGTCACCGCCACCGGTGCGACCCCGGCCGGCCCAGCGGCTGACCCGACGGCCGCCGCCCGCGCCGTGCTCGGCGAGGTGCGCGCCCGGCTCGCGGCCGGTGACGTGCCCGCCGCCGAGCTCGGTCTGGCGCGGGCCGCCGAGGCGCTGGCCGCCCTGCCCGCCGAGCAGCGCGCCGGGCTCGACGCCGAGCTGGACCGCGTCCGCGCGGACGTCGAGCGGGCCGCGCGACGGCCCGGGCGTGAGCCCGCGGGAGACGCCGTGACGCCGGCCCCCGTGACGCCGCCCCCCGTGACGCCGGCCCCCGTGACGCCGTCCCCCGTGACGCCGTCGCCGTCGGCGCCTGCCACGCAGGAGGCTCCGGCTCCCCGACCGGGGCACGGGCGGGCCGAGGAGCGCGACGCGCGGCAGGGCGGCGCCGAGCAGCCGCCCGGCGAGCGCGGCCCACGGGCCGGCCCGTCCGGCGGGCGCGACGGCTGACCGGGGCGCTCCGGCGGGCGTCTAGCATGGCTCAGGTGAACGACATCGCCTCGTCCACCGTCGGCGCGGACCCCTTCGGCTTCGTGGGACTCACCTACGACGACGTGCTGCTGCTGCCCGGGGAGAGCGACGTCGTCCCGAGCGCCGCCGACACGCGGACGCGGGTCTCCAGGCGCGTCGAGGTCGCCGTCCCGCTGCTGTCGAGCGCGATGGACACCGTCACCGAGGCGCGGATGGCGATCGCCATGGCCCGGCAGGGCGGCCTCGGCGTCCTGCACCGCAACCTGTCGGCCGACGACCAGGCGCACCAGGTCGACCTCGTGAAGCGGTCCGAGGCCGGCATGGTGACGCACCCGGTGACGACGGCGCCGGACGCGACGCTCGACGAGGTCGACGCCATGTGCGGCCGGTACCGGGTGTCAGGCCTGCCGGTGGTCGAGGGCGACGGCCGGCTGGTCGGCATCATCACCAACCGCGACATGCGCTTCGAGAACGACGGGTCTCGGCGCGTGCGCGAGGTGATGACGCCGATGCCGCTCGTCACCGCCCCGGTCGACATCTCGCCCGACGACGCGATGGCCCTGCTGTCCCGGCACAAGATCGAGAAGCTGCCGCTCGTCGACGGCTCCGGCCGCCTGCGCGGTCTCATCACCGTCAAGGACTTCGTCAAGCGCGAGAAGTACCCGCTGGCGACCAAGGACGAGGCGGGCCGGCTGCGGGTCGGTGCGGCGATCGGCATCTTCGAGGACGCCTGGAAGCGGGCGATGCTGCTCGTCGAGGCCGGCGTCGACGTCCTCGTCGTGGACATGGCCCACGGCCACTCGCAGGCGGTGCTCGACATGATCGGCCGGCTCAAGAGCGACGCGGCCGTCGCGCACGTCGACGTCGTCGGAGGCAACGTCGCGACCCGCGCCGCCGCACAGGCCCTCGTCGACGCGGGCGCGGACGGCGTCAAGGTGGGCGTCGGCCCGGGGTCGATCTGCACGACGCGCGTGGTGGCCGGCGTCGGCGTCCCGCAGGTGACGGCGATCCACGAGGCCGCCAAGGCGTGCGGCCCGGCCGGCGTGCCGGTGATCGGCGACGGCGGCCTGCAGTACTCCGGCGACATCGCGAAGGCGCTCGTCGCGGGCGCCGACACCGTGATGATCGGCTCCCTGCTCGCCGGGTGCGAGGAGAGCCCGGGCGAGCTGGTGTTCATCAACGGCAAGCAGTTCAAGAGCTACCGCGGCATGGGCAGCCTGGGCGCGCAGCAGACACGCGCCGGAGCACGGTCGTACAGCAAGGACCGGTACTTCCAGAACGACGTCCCGGCCGACGACAAGTTCGTGCCCGAGGGCGTGGAGGGCCAGGTGCCGTTCCGCGGTCCGCTGGCCGCGGTGGCCCACCAGCTCGTCGGCGGGCTGCGGCAGTCGATGTTCTACACCGGCTCCTCGACGATCGCCGAGCTCAAGCAGCACGGCCGGTTCGTCCGGATCACCGCCGCGGGCCTCAAGGAGTCGCACCCTCACGACATCCAGATGACGGTCGAGGCCCCGAACTACGGCACCCGCTGAGGCCGTTCGCCGGGTGAGCGCGGTGGTCGCCGGCTGGCGCCGCGCCGGTAGCCTGGCGCGGTGAGCAACGAGATCGAGCTGGGGCGCGGCAAGCGCGGCCGCCGCGCGTACTCCTTCGACGACGTCGCGATCGTCCCCAGCCGGCGGACGCGCGACCCGGAGGAGGTCTCGGTCGCCTGGCAGATCGACGCCTACCACTTCGAGCTGCCGGTGATGGCCGCGCCGATGGACTCGGTGATGTCGCCCGCCACGGCCATCGCGATGGGCCGGCTCGGCGGCCTCGGCGTCCTCGACCTCGAGGGCCTGTGGACCCGGTACGCCGACCCCGAGCCGCTGCTCGCCGAGATCGCGGCGCTCGACGAGGCGAACGCCACCCGGCGGATGCAGGAGATCTACGCGGCGGACATCGACCCCGACCTGGTGACCCAGCGCCTCAAGGAGGTGCGCGAGGCCGGCGTCACGGTCGCCGGAGCGCTCACGCCGCAGCGGACCCAGCAGCTCTGGAAGACCGTGGTGGACGCCGGGGTCGACCTGTTCGTCATCCGCGGCACGACCGTCTCGGCCGAGCACGTCTCCGGCCGTGCGGAGCCGCTGAACCTCAAGCGCTTCATCTACGAGCTCGACGTCCCGGTGGTCGTCGGTGGCTGCGCGACCTACACGGCGGCCCTGCACCTCATGCGTACCGGCGCGGCCGGCGTCCTCGTCGGCTTCGGCGGCGGCGCGGCGCACACCACCCGCGTCGTCACCGGCATCCACGCGCCGATGGCCAGCGCCGTCGCCGACGTCGCGGCTGCGCGCCGCGACTACATGGACGAGTCCGGCGGCCGCTACGTGCACGTCATCGCGGACGGTGGCGTCGGCCGGTCCGGGGACATCGTCAAGGCGGTCGCGTGCGGTGCGGACGCCGTCATGCTCGGCGCCGCGCTGGCCCGGGCGACCGAGGCGCCCGGCCGCGGCTGGCACTGGGGCAGCGAGGCCCACCACCCCGAGCTGCCGCGCGGCGAGCGCGTCAAGGTCGGCACCGTCGCCAGCCTGGAGGAGATCCTCCTCGGTCCCGGCCGCGTGGCCGACGGCACCACGAACCTCGTCGGCGCCGTCCGACGGGCCATGGCCACGACCGGGTACTCCGACCTCAAGGAGTTCCAGCGGGTCGAGGTCGTCGTCTCCCCCTACCAGCCCACGTGAGGCACGCGATGACGTCACCGGCCCGGCTGGGTCCGCAGGAGCGCGAGCAGGCGCTGGCCGCGATGGAGGCCGGCGAGCTCGACGTCCTCGTCGTGGGCGGCGGCGTCGTCGGGGCGGGCAGCGCCCTGGACGCCGCCACCCGCGGCCTCAGCACCGGCCTGGTCGAGGCGCGCGACTGGGCGAGCGGCACGTCGTCCCGGTCGAGCAAGCTCATCCACGGCGGGCTCCGCTACCTGGAGATGCTCGACTTCGGCCTGGTCCGCGAGGCGCTGGCCGAGCGTGCCCTGCTGCTGCAGCGCCTGGCACCGCACCTGGTGCGGCCGGTGCCGTTCCTGTACCCGCTGACGCGCCGCGTGTGGGAGCGCCCGTACGTCGGGGCCGGCCTCACGCTCTACGACTCCATGGCCCTCACCGCCGGCACGTCGCGCGGCGTCCCGCACCACCGCCACCTCACGCGGCGCGGCGCGCTGCGGGAGGCCCCGAGCCTGCGGCGCGACGCCCTCGTCGGCGCCGTCCAGTACTACGACGCGCAGGTGGACGACGCGCGGCACACGATGACCGTCGTCCGCACGGCCGCCGCCTACGGCGCCCACGTCGCCAACCGGGCCCGCGTCGTCGGCTTCCTGCGCGAGGGCGAGCGCGTCGTCGGCGCGCGGGTCGTCGACCTCGAGTCCGGCCGGGAGATCCAGGTACGGGCGCGCCAGGTCGTCAACGCCACCGGCGTGTGGACGGACGAGACGCAGGCGATGGTCGGCGAGCGCGGCCAGTTCAAGGTGCGCGCGTCCAAGGGCATCCACCTCGTCGTCCCGCGGGACCGCATCCAGTCGCGCACCGGCCTCATCCTGCGGACGGCCACCAGCGTGCTGTTCGTCATCCCGTGGGGCCGGCACTGGGTGATCGGCACCACCGACACCGACTGGAGCCTGGACAAGGCCCACCCGGCAGCGTCCAGCCGCGACATCGACTACCTGCTCGAGCACGTCAACCGGGTGCTGGTGACGCCGTTGACGCGCGAGGACGTCGAGGGCGTCTACGCCGGGCTGCGGCCGCTGCTGTCCGGCGAGAGCGACCCGACCAGCAAGCTCTCCCGCGAGCACGTCGTGGCCCACCCGGTGCCCGGGCTGGTCGTTGTCGCGGGCGGCAAGTACACGACGTACCGCGTGATGGCCAAGGACGCCGTGGACGAGGTGGCGCGCAGCCTCGACTTCCGGGTCGCCGAGAGCTGCACCGACCAGATCCCGCTCGTGGGCGCGGAGGGCTACGCCGCCGCGTGGAACGCCCGGCGCCGCACGGCGTCCGAGGCCGGCGTGCACGTCGCGCGCGTGGAGCACCTGCTGCACCGCTACGGCTCGCTCACCCCTGAGGTGCTCGCGCTCGTCGCCGACGACCCGTCGCTCGGCGAGCCCCTCCCGGGGGCCGACGACTACCTCGCCGCCGAGGTCGTCTACGCCGCCGCGGCCGAGGGTGCCCGCCACCTCGACGACGTCCTCACGCGCCGCACCCGCATCTCGATCGAGTCGTGGGACCGCGGCGTCTCCGCCGCCCCTCGCGCCGCCGAGCTGATGGGCGGCGTCCTGGGCTGGAGCGAGGAGCAGGTCGGCAAGGAGATCTCGCACTACCTCGCCCGCGTCGAGGCCGAGCGCCGCAGCCAGGAGCAGCCGGACGACGAGACCGCCGACTCCGCGCGCCTCGGCGCCCCCGAGATCGTCCCGCTCGCCTGACCCCGCTGCGATCTCTGGAGGGTTGTGGGGGCCTCAGCGGGACGTGAGACCCCCACAACCCTCCAGAGATCGGGGGTTAGTGGAGGGTAGCGAGCAATTGCTACACACGCGTAGCATTGGTGCATGGCGAGTGAGACGCTGAGCGCCGTCGACGGCCTCGTGCTGCCGGTCCCGCACCCGCTGCACCAGGCGCTGGACGCCGCGCGTGTCGCCTCACTGGTCGAGCGGGTGGTGGCGTCCCCGCGGGCGGCGCGGCTCACCACGACCGCTCCGTTCACGGGAGAGCCGCTCGCGGTGCTGCCGTCCTCGACGGTGGACGACGTCGCGCACGCGGTCGCCTCCGCGCGCAGGGCCCAGCGGCAGTGGGCGTCGCGCCCGGTGCGCGAGCGGGCCGCCGTCCTGCTGCGGGTGCATGACCTGGTGCTCGAGCACCAGGGTGAGGCGCTCGACCTCGTGCAGCTCGAGAGCGGGAAGGCGCGGGCACACGCGTTCGAGGAGGTCGCGGACGTCGCGATCGTCGCCCGCCACTACGCCCGCACCGGGCCGGGACTCCTCCGCGACCGCCGCCGGCCGGGCCTGTTGCCGCTGCTGTCCGTCAGCACGGAGGTGCGGCACCCGAAGGGTGTCGTCGGCGTCATCGCCCCGTGGAACTACCCGCTGACGCTCGCGGTCTCCGACGCCCTGCCCGCGCTGCTCGCGGGCAACGCCGTCGTCCTCAAGCCCGACAGCCAGACCCCGCTGACCGCCCTGTGGGCCGTGGACCTGCTGCACCGTGCCGGCCTGCCGGAGGGCCTGCTGCAGGTCGTCGTCGGTGAGGGTCCGGTGATCGGCCCGGCCGTCGTCGACGCGTGCGACTACGTCTGCTTCACCGGCTCGACCGCCACCGGCCGCGCCGTCGCGCAGCAGGCGGCGCGCCGGCTCGTCGGGGCGTCCCTCGAGCTCGGCGGCAAGAACAGCCTCTACGTCACCGAGGACGTCGACGTCGAGGTCGCCGCCGAGGGCGCCGTCCGGTCGTGCTTCGCCAGCGCCGGGCAGCTGTGCGTCTCCACCGAGCGCCTGCTCGTGCACGAGGCGGTCGCCGAGGAGTTCACCGCCGCGTTCCTGCGCCGGGTGCGGGCGCTGCGCCTCGGCGCCGGTCTCGACTTCGGCGCGGACGTCGGGTCGCTGGTCTCGCGCCGGCAGCTGGACGCCGTCACCGCCCACGTGGACGACGCGGTGGCGGCGGGTGCGACCGTGCTGGCCGGAGGCCGCCCCCGGCCGGACGTCGGACCGCTGTTCTACGAGCCCACCGTGCTCGACGGCGTCGCGGACGATGTCGCGTGCTGGACCGACGAGACGTTCGGGCCGGTCGTCTGCCTGCGCACGGTCGGCGGGGACGACGAGGCCGTCGCGATCGCGAACGACACCCCCTACGGGCTGAACGCCAGCGTCTGGGTGCGCGACACCCGGCGCGGACGGGCCGTCGCCCGGCGCGTCCAGGCCGGCACCGTCAACGTCAACGAGGGCTACATCGCGGCGTGGGCGAGCGTCGGCGCGCCGATGGGCGGCATGAAGGACTCGGGACTGTCGAGACGGCACGGCGTCGAGGGGCTGACGAAGTACACCGAGAGCCAGACGATCGGCGTGCACCGGCTCGTGCACCGCGGCCTCGGGCTCGGCCGGGTGGTCGAGCGCGACGGCGCCGCGTGGACGTCCGCGATGACGACGGGCCTGCGGGTGCTCAAGGCGCTGGGCCGGCGATGACGGACGTCGACGTCGTGGTGGTCGGCTCGGGCTTCGGCGGTTCCGTCGCGGCGCTGCGCCTGGCGGAGAAGGGCTACCGCGTCCTGGTCTACGAGGCCGGACGGCGCTTCGCCGACGAGGAGCTGCCGCGCACGTCCTGGGACCTGCGCCGGTTCCTGTGGGCCCCTGAGGTGGGCTGCTACGGCATCCAGCGCATCCACCGCCTGCGGGACGTCGTCGTCCTCGCCGGCGCGGGCGTCGGCGGCGGCTCGCTGAACTACGCGAACACCCTCTACGTGCCGGGGGAGTCGTTCTACCGCGACCCGCAGTGGGGGGACGTGACGGACTGGCGGGCCGAGCTCGCCCCGCACTACGACCAGGCGAGCCGGATGCTCGGTGTCATGACCAACCCCTGCGAGGGACCCGTCGAGCAGGTGATGCGCGAGGTGGCCGCCGACATGGGCGTCGCGGACACGTTCCGCAAGACGCCGGTCGGCGTGCTCTTCGGCGACGCGCCGGGCCGCCGCGTCGCCGACCCTTACTTCGGCGGCGCCGGCCCCGAGCGCACCACGTGCACCCAGTGCGGATCCTGCATGACCGGGTGCCGCGTCGGCGCGAAGAACACGCTGGTGAAGAACTACCTGGCGCTCGCCGAGCGGCTGGGGGTGCAGGTGCAGCCGTTGCACACCGTCGTGGAGGTGGCGCCGCCGGACGGCGAGGGCTCGCCGTGGCGGGTGACGACGGAGCGCACCGGGGCGCGGTGGCCGCGCCGCGCCTCATCCCGCCGCACGGTCACCGCCCAGCACGTCGTCCTCGCCGCCGGCACGTGGGGCACGCAGACCCTGCTGCACACGATGCGGGCGAGCGGAGTGCTGCCGCGGCTCTCGCCGGCGCTGGGCCGGCTGACCCGCACGAACTCCGAGGCGCTCGTCGGGGCGATGACCTCGGGGGTGCCGGACGGCGTCGACCTCACACGCGGGGTGGCCATCACGTCGTCCTTCCACCCCGACCCGACGACGCACGTCGAGAACTGCCGGTACGGCAAGGGCTCCAACGCGATGGGGCTGCTCTCGACGGTCCTCGTCGACGGCGGCGGCCCGCCGCGGTGGCTGCGCTTCCTCGGTCTGGTGGCCCGGCGGCCGACGGCCTTCGCGAGCACCGTGTCGGTGCGGCGCTGGAGCGAGCGCACCGTCATCGGCCTGGTCATGCAGACCGTCGACAACTCGCTCACCGTCTCCGCGCGGCGAAGGCGGCTCGGTCAGGGCTGGGCGCTGACCTCCCGGCCGGGTCACGGTGAGCCGAACCCGACGTGGATCCCCGCCGGGCACGATGCCATCCGTCTTGTGGCACACCGGCTCTCGCAGCGCACGGGGCGCCGCGCAGCCGCGGGGGGCACGGTCGGGGACCTGTTCGACGTCCCGATGACGGCCCACTTCATCGGCGGCTGCGTCATCGGAGGAACACCCGACGTCGGCGTCGTCGACCCGTACCACCGGGTGCACGGCTACCCGACGCTGCACGTCGTCGACGGCTCGGCGGTCTCCGCCAACCTCGGGGTCAACCCGTCGCTCACGATCACGGCGCAGGCCGAGCGCGCCTTCTCCCTCTGGCCGAACGCCGGCGAGCCGGACAGCCGGCCCGCGCCCGGCGAGCCGTACCGCCGTCTCGACCCGGTGGCCCCGCGCCACCCCGCCGTGCCGGCCGGTGCCCCCGGCGCCCTGCGCCTGCTGCCACTGTCGGTTCGCGGGCCCTCCCGGCCGACGGCAGAATCCGTCGGGTGAGCCCGCAGCAGCGCTGGTCCCCGGCCGACATGCCCGACCTCACCGGACGCCGCGCGGTGGTGACCGGCGCCAACTCCGGGATCGGCTTCCACACCGCGCTGGGCCTGGCCCGCGCCGGCATGCACGTCGTCATGACGGCCCGCGACCACGACCGCGGCAAGAGCGCCGTCGAGCGGGCGCGCGCTCTGTGCCCTGGCGGGGACGTGCGGCTGGCGCTGCTCGACCTCGCCGACCTCGCGAGCGTCCGGGCGTTCGCGGAGAGCCTGGACGGCGCCATGGACGTGCTCGTCAACAACGCGGGCGTGATGGCGACGCCGCACCGGACGACGAGCGACGGCTTCGAGCTGCAGCTCGGCACCAACCACCTCGGCCACTTCGCACTCACCGGGCTGCTGCTGCCACGGCTGCTGGAGGCGGGCTCCGAGGACTCCCCGAGCCGCGTCGTCACCGTCACGTCCGGGCTGCACCGGATGGGACGGCTGCGCCGCGACGACCTCATGCACGAGCACGGGTACCAGCGGTGGTCGGCCTACGGACAGTCCAAGCTCGCGAACCTGCTGTTCGCGCTGGAGCTGCAGCGCCGCGCCGACCGGGCGGGGCTTCCCCTGCTGAGCCTCGCCGCGCACCCCGGCTACGCGTCCACCAACCTGCAGAGCGCCGGGCCTCGGATGGAGGGGCGCAGCCTGGCGGCGCGGGCCACGAGGGTCCTCAACGCCGTCCTCGCGCAGAGCGCGGAGGCCGGTGCCTGGCCGACGCTGCGGGCCGCGACCGATCCCGGGGCGCCGCCCGGAGCGCTGTTCGGCCCGCACGGCTGGGGCGGCTGGCGCGGCGCCCCGGTGCCGGAGACCCCTGCGGGGCACGCCCGCCGCGCGGACGACGCGGCGTGGCTGTGGGACCGGTCCGTCGAGCTCACCGGCGTCACCTACTCGCCGCTCGCTCTGGGCGACCCTCGCTCCTGACGCACGTGAGGAGGCCCCGCACCGCGTACGGTGCGGGGCCTCCTCCCCCCTGTGTCCCCCCGAGTCCGGCCAGGGTGTCCTGGGGCGGTACTCAGCCCCGTGGGCTCTTGCCCCGCTTGGCCTTCACGGCGGTCTGCCGGCCGGTGAGCGCGTCGACGGCGGCGATGACGTCCACGAGCCCCGTGCCCTTGTCGAACGACGTGGTGAAGCCGTTCACCGAGGTGTAGGCCGCCCCGTCGGCGTACCGGTACGCCGTGCTCTTGAGGGCGTCCTCCACCTGCGCGGGCGTCGCCGTCGGGTTCGCCTGGAAGAGCTGGGCGGCGATGCCGGCGATGTGCGGTGCCGCCATCGACGTGCCGCTGATGGTGTTGAAAGTGCCGACGTCGAGCAGGCCCGGTCCGTTGTTCGGGGCGAGACCCGTCATGCAGATCGGCATCGTCGGGCGGCAGGACGACTCGATGTCCTCGCCGGGCGCCGAGATGTCGGGCCAGGTGCTCGCGTCGCGTGCGTCACCCCGCGAGGAGTAGTCGCTGATCTGCCCGTCGCGGGTGCCGGTGCCCTCGTCGAAGTACGAGGCGACCGACAGGATGCCGCCGGTCGGGTCCTGACCCGGTGGGTTCGTCAGGCTCTCGGAGCCGTCGCCGCCGTCGTTGCCGGCCGCCCACACCGTGACGACGCCCTCGGCGACCAGCGCGCGCTGCAGCTTCACCGTCGCCGACCGCGGGTCGAACTCGCCGCCGCCGATCGGCCCGTACGAGTTGTTGGTCACCTTGATCGGCGGGCACTCGGCAGCGGGCACGCCCGCCCCGCACGGCGCCTGATGGTTCTCCAGCACCCAGTTCAGTGCCGCGTCGGCGCCGACGATGAACAGGACGGCCCCGGTGGAGATCGACACCAGGCTGGCGCCGGGCGCGGCACCCTGCAGCCGGGTGCCGTCCAGCAGGGTCGTCGGCCGCCCGGCCACGATGCCGCTCACGTGGGTGCCGTGCCCGCCCACCGACGTGGTGTCGGTGTCGAGGGCGTCGGGCACGCGGACGACGCAGTCGGTGGTCGACTCGTCCAGCAGGCAGGCGCTCTTGAGGTTGGCGACGACGGCGCTCGACCCGTCCTCGTTGCGGAAGAAGGGGTGCAGCGGGTCGATGCCCGAGTCGATGACGGCGACGGAGACGCCGCTGCCGTCGAGGGGCAGGCCGTCGGCGCCGGTGCGGGTCCGCACGGCCTCGGCCCCGCGCGTGGCGGTGTTCGACGTGTCGAGGGTGAGCTCGATGGGCGTGTTGCCCTCGAGGTAGGTGACGCCGGGCTGTGTCCCTGCCGCCTCGACCTGGGCCCTGGTGCCGCGTGCCACTGCGACGCCGACCCTGTCGAACGTGGTGACGAGCTGCATGCCGGTGGCCTCGACGGCGGCCGTCGCGGCCGCGATGTCGGTGCCGTGCACGAGGACGTCGACCGGGGTCGCGGCGTCGGCCCCGGCGAGCTGGTCGGCGAGGTACGGCTGGACGTCGGCCGCCGAGGACGACGTCGGGGTCGCACCGGCCGCACCGGCCAGGCCGGTGATGCCGAGCGTGGCGCCGGCCACGGCGGCCAGCAGCCGGGCTGCCGGCCGGGGACGGGTCGGGCTGCGGTGCATGAAGGACCTCCGGGGTCGGGTGCCGAGCCCACCCCCGGGGCCGAATCGGGGGTGGGCGGCCCGGCCCCCGGGGTGGGTACCTGGCACAACGGGCGCCTCGCGCCCGGGTTACGGTCCGTCCCGTGACGATGTCCCCGGGCCCGGCCGATCTCCTGCTGCGCGACGTCCGGCCGTGGCCGCGGGAGCCGGGCGGCGACGCCGTGGACGTCCTGGTCTCCGGCGGGATCGTCGCCGCGCTCGGCCGTGGCCTGGCGGCCCCGGAGGGCACCCCGGAGGCGGACGGGCGGGGCGGCGTCCTGCTGCCGGCGCTCGCCGACGTCCACGCCCACCTCGACTCCACCCGGCTCGGGCTGCCGTTCCGGCCGCACACGGCCGCGCCGGGCCTCGCCGGCCTCGTGGAGAACGACCGTGCGAGCTGGCGGTCGGCCGAGAAACCGGTCCGAGAGCGGGCGACGTACACGCTCGGCCGCACGATCGCCTCCGGGGCGACGCGGGTCCGCAGCCACGCGCAGGTGGACTCCGACTCGGGCCTGGAGCGGCTCGAGGGCGTGCTGGCGGCCCGTGAGGCGCACCGCGACCGGGCGCACGTGGAGGTGGTCGCCTTCCCGCAGGCCGGCATCCTGCGCGACGCCGGCACCGCCGACCTGCTCGAGCAGGCGTTGCTGTCCGGGGCCGACCTCGTGGGCGGCCTGGACCCGTGCGCCTTCGACCGTGACCCGGTGCGCCACCTCGACGTCGTCTTCGGCGTCGCCGAGCGTCACGGTCGTGGTGTCGACATCCACCTGCACGAGCCGGGTGAGCTCGGCGCCTTCAC
>JBKHXE010000038.1:0-34451 GCA_046566185.1 Actinomycetes bacterium
TCTCCTACGCCTTCACCGGTGGGCGCCGCGACTTCACGTCCACGAGCCAGATCGTGGCGAGCCGCTACTCGGTGCTCTGCGAGGAGGAGCAGGCCGGACGCGCGCGCCAGATGCTCGCCGAGACCCCTGGCGGCCGGCAGGCGACGCAGCCCTGGCCGCCCCAGCAGCCCTCCCCGGGGGGCGACGCGACCCACCAGGACGGCGGGCGCGCCGAGGGGTAGCCGTCGGGCCGTCCCGCCGGCACGGCAGGATCGCCTCGTGACGACCGCACCGGTGGTATCCCGTGCCGACGTCGTGCTGGTCGGACGCCTGCTCGGCGAACGGGTGCGGCGCACCCCCGTGCTGACGGCCGAGGCCGGCGCGCTCGCCGCGGTACCCGTGGTGATGAAGC
Source organism: Actinomycetes bacterium (assembly GCA_046566185.1). GTDB lineage: Bacteria > Actinomycetota > Actinomycetes > Actinomycetales > SCSIO-59966 > SCSIO-59966. Next base: position 392 of record JBKHXE010000038.1, read on the forward strand.
TGGAGCTGCTGCAGCACACGGGCTCCTTCAAGGCCCGCGGTGCCCTGGCGGCGCTGCTGGCCTCCGGCGCCCCGGCGCCGGGAGCGGGCGTGGTGGCGGCCAGCGGCGGCAACCACGGCCTCGCGGTGGCGTGGGCCGCACGGCAGGTCGGCACGCGGGCCACCGTCTTCGTCCCCGAGTCGGCCCCCGCGACGAAGGTGGACGGGCTGCGCCGGCTCGGTGCCGACGTGCGCCTCGTCGGCTCCCGGTACGCCGAGGCGCTCGCGGCGGCGCGCGAGCACGTCGCGGTCACCGGCGCGGACGCCGTCCACGCGTACGACGACCCCGCCGTGGTCGCCGGTCAGGGGACCGTGGGCCTCGAGCTGCTCGACGACGTCCCGGACGTCGACACCGTGCTGGTCGCGGTCGGCGGCGGGGGGCTCGTCGGGGGCATCGCGACCGCTCTCGACGGCCGGGCTCACGTGGTCGGCGTCGAGCCGGTCGGCTGCCCGACGTGGCACGCCGCGCGGGAGGCCGGCGCCCCGGTCGACGTCGAGGTGGGCGGGCTCGCGGCCGACTCGCTCGGCGCCACCCGCCTCGGCGACATCGCGTTCGCGGCGCTCGAGCGGGCTCGCGCCGACGCGGTACTCGTCGAGCCCCACGCCGTGATCGAGGCCAGAAGGATTCTGTGGCAGCGATTTCGCGTCGCCGCCGAGCCAGGTGGCGCCGTCGCTGCGGCGGCGCTGACGAGCGGCGCCTACGTGCCGCGGTCCGGCGAGCGCGTCGCGGTGATCGTGTGCGGCGGGAACGCAGACCCGACCGACCTCACCGGCTGACGCCTCAGAGCACCTCGTACGACGCGCGGGCCAGGACGAACCCGCCGCCCGGGCCCGTGCAGCGCATGCCCTCGCGCTCGGACCGGCAGGTGTACTCGCCCCGGGTCAGCTCCTCGCCGTAGCCGAGCTGCTGGGCTGCGCCGAGCGCCGAGTCCGAGGCGCAGACGAACTGCACGCCGTCCGCCCCGAGCACCAGGCCCTGTCCCCAGTCCTCGGAGCACCCCTCGGGCCGCGCGGGCGGCTCCCAGGCGCGGTCGGCGATGTCACACCGGGCACCCGCGGAGCCGAGGACGCAGCCGATGTTGCCGCTGGGGGAGGAGAACGCGACCCGGTCGTCGGTCGTCGACTCCGTCGGCTCCGCGACGGGCGCGGGCGCGGCGGAGCCGGTCCCCTCCACCGGCGACGCGGGCGTGGTCCCGGCGAGGCTGGGCGGAACCGACGGCGGCGCGGCCTCGAGATCGACGTCCTCGCCGATCGCCGTGAGCGAGCGGACGGCGAGCGCCAGGGCGACCACGCACAGCACGGCCGCGAACGAGATCGCCACGATCGTGGCCGCGCGCCGCGAGGCGGGCGGCCGCAGCCGGTCGCTCATGCCCGGAGCGACCTCATCCACGCCTCGACGTCGTCCGGGGTGCGGGGCAGCATGCCCGAGAGGTTCTCGCAGCCGCCGGAGGTGACGAGCACGTCGTCCTCGATGCGGACCCCGATGCCCCGCAGGTCCTGGGGTGCCGCGAGGTCGTCGGCCTTGAAGTACAGGCCCGGCTCGATGGTGAACACCATGCCGGGTTCGAGCTCGGCGTCCAGGTACATCTCCCGGCGGGCCTGCGCGCAGTCGTGGACGTCGATGCCGAGGTGGTGCGACGTGCCGTGCACCATCCAGCGCCGGTGGTAGCCGCCGGTCTCGGCGTCCAGCGACTCCTCCGCGCCCACCGGCAGCAGGCCCCACTCGGCGAGCCTCTCGGCGATGACCTGCATGGCGGCCGCGTGCAGATCGCGGAACCGCGTGCCCGGCCGGGCCACGGCGAAGGCGGCGTCGGCGGCGTCCAGCACCGCCTGGTAGACCCGGCGCTGGGCCTCGGTGAACACGCCGTCGACCGGCAGGGTGCGGGTGACGTCGGCCGTGTAGAGCGAGTCGAGCTCGACGCCCGCGTCCACGAGGACCAGCTCCCCGGAGCGCACCGGCCCGTCGTTGCGGACCCAGTGCAGCGTGCAGGCGTGCTCGCCGGCCGCCGCGATGGTGTCGTAGCCGACGCCGTTGCCCTCGCGGCGTGCGCGGGAGAAGAACACCGTCTCGATGACGCGCTCACCGCGCTCGTGGCCGACGGCGTCGGGCAGGGCGCGCACGATGTCGGCGAACCCTCGCGCGCTCGCCTCGACCGCGCGCCGCATCTGGGTCACCTCCCAGGAGTCCTTCACGAGCCGCATCTCCGAAAGCGCCTCTGCCAGTGCGGCGTCCAGCTCGGAGTACTCCTGCTCGCCGAGCCCGGACGCGGCCCGCGCGGCGCGCACCTCCGCCTCGACGGCGGGATCGGACTCCGGCACGACCCGCACGCGCACGCCGTCCTCGCCGACGTCCTTGCGCAGGGCGTCGGGCAGCTCGTCGACGTGCCGGCACCGCAGCCCGAGCTCGGCCTCGACCTCGGCCAGGCTCGGGCGGGCGCCGACCCACAGCTCGCCGTAGCGGGAGTCCGCGTAGAACTCCTCGGTGTCGCGCTCGGCGCGCGGACGGAAGTACAGGGTGGCCTCGTGCCCGGAGCCGGCCGGGTCGAGCACCAGGACGGCGTCGGGCTCACGATCGGCGCCAAGTCCGGTGAGGTGGGCGAACGCCGAGTGCGGGCGGTAGCGGTAGTCGGTGTCGTTGCTGCGCACCTTCAGCGGTCCGGCCGGCACGACGAGCCGTTCACCGGGGAAGCGTTCCGAGAGCCGGTCGCGGCGGGCTGCGGCGAACGGGGCGACCTCGGCCCGGGCCGGCGGCGCGTCGGCCCGCGGCGCCCACTGCGAGGCGATGAACCGCTTGAACGCCTCGGACGAGGGCCGCTGGCTGCGGTTGGAGCCTCGCTCGGCCAGGGGCTGGTCGTTCGCCGGGGTCTCGTCGGTCATGCCGACATCCTGGCACCCCCGGTCACGTGGTGACGCAGCCCACCCGCGTGCCGCTGCCGCACGTCACAGCGCTCGGGCACGATGAGCCGGCACACGTCCCCGGCGGAGGAGCAGGCATGCAGTTCGGTCGCACGTTCGAGGAGTTCGAGGTCGGCGCGGTCTACCAGCACTGGCCCGGCAAGACGGTCACCGAGTACGACGACCACCTGTTCTGCCTGCTGACGATGAACCACCATCCGCTGCACCTCGACGCGCACTACGCGGCCGAGACCACGCAGTTCGGCAAGAACGTCGTGGTCGGCAACTACGTCTACTCGCTGCTGCTCGGCATGTCGGTGCCCGACGTCTCCGGCAAGGCGATCGCCAACCTCGAGGTCGAGTCGTTGCGGCACGTCGCGCCGACCTTCCACGGCGACACGATCTACGGGCAGACCGAGGTGCTCGACAAGCGGGAGTCGACGTCCAAGGACGACCGCGGGATCGTGCACGTGGAGACCAAGGGCTTCACGCAGGACGGCACGCTGGTCTGCGTGTTCCGGCGCAAGGTCATGGTCCCCAAGCAGAGCTACCTCGACGCCCGAGGCGGCGAGCAGCCCGGCCGCCCGCGGCTGCAGGAGGGCTGAGCGCGGGCCGGGTCAGTGGGGCGCCACGCCCCACTGCTCGAGGCTCGCCAGCAGACCGGGCACCACCGGGAGCGCCGCGAGCTCCTCGGCCGACACCCAGCGGACGTCGGTGGCGTCGTCGCCCGCCGTCAGGCTGCCGCCGGTGACCCGGCAGGCGTAGTCGCGGATGACGTAGACCCCGCCTCCAGGGGCGTCCCGGTGCACCGTGCCGACCAGGGCGCCGGGCACGACGGTGAGGCCGGTCTCCTCGGCCACCTCGCGGACGACGGCGGTCACGTCGTCCTCGCCCGGCTCGACACGCCCACCGGGAACCGACCACCGGCCCAGCCCCGGGGCGTTCCGGCGGCGGACGACGAGGAGCCGGCCACGTTCGTCGCGCACCACCGCACCGACACACGGAATTAGCCGGCCGGCCACGTCCGCAGCCTACGGTCACCACGACCAGGTAAAGCCTCGGCAGGCCCCGCGATCTGGGGATGGCGAGGGTCTCCGAACCGGGCATACGGTGCTTCAGCCGTCATCGTCCGTCGTCCACCAGGGGGGGAACCGCCGAATGTCCGGTGCGCCACAGCCTGCGCCGCCTCGCGTCGTCAGGGTCCAGCTGCGGAACCGGTCCGCCACCAGGTCGGTGGCCCTGCTGGGGGCAGCGACGCTCGCCGCCCTGGCGACGGCCGGGACGCCGGCGCCGGGCCCGGCCGCGTCCGGGGCGCCCGACGTCCCGGTCCGGCTGCTCGCCGTGAGCGCCGAACCCGGGCCGCTCCCGGAGCGGACGCCGGACGGCCTGGTGCGCACCGTCCAGCCGGGTGCAGCGCGGGGGGGCGTCGGCGTCGTGGCCGCGGGCTCGGTGACCGCGACGGGCATCCCGGCGCGGGTGCTCGAGGCTTACCACGCGGCCGCGCTGACCACCGCGCTCAGCGACCCCACCTGCGGCCTGCCCTGGTGGTTGCTCGCCGGGATCGGCCGGGTCGAGTCCGGCCACGCGGCCGGGGGACGCGTGGACGCCGCCGGGCGTACCCGCGGCGAGATCCTCGGCCCGCGCCTCGACGGCTCACTGGCCGGCACCAAGGTGATCGGCGACAGCGACGGCGGGGCCCTCGACGGCGACGCGGCCTACGACCGGGCCGTCGGCCCCATGCAGTTCCTGCCCGGCACGTGGCGGGGGTTCGGGGCGGACGGCGACGGGGACGGCAGCGCCGACCCCCACGACATCGACGACGCCGCGGCGGCGGCGGCCGGCTACCTCTGCGCCGGCGGGGCCGACCTGACCACCGAGGCCGGCATGGTGCGGGCGGTGCTGCGCTACAACGCGTCCCGGTCCTACGTGGAGAAGGTCCTGAGCTGGGGGTACGCCTACCGGGACGGCGCGCGGCCCGTGCCCGGGCAGCAGGGCGTCATCCAGGCCGCGGTCCGGCGGCCCCTCGGCCCCGTCGCCCCACCGGCCCGGGTCGCGGCCGCGGTCTCCGACGACGCGCCCACGTCGTCGCCCGGTGCGGCGCCGGTTCCCAGCACCTCGCCGACCGCCAGCACCTCGCCGAGTCCGACGTTCACGTCGCCGACCTCGCCCGCCACGTCGTCGCCGAGCACCACGTCGCCGAGCACGACGTCCCCCACGACGTCCCCGACCGACTCCCCGACGACGTCACCGACCGACCCGACGACGGCGCCCGAGCCGTCGGCGACGTGCCCGCCGTCCGAGCCGACGGACTCTGCGGCCACCGAGCCCACGGCGACGGCTGAGCCCACGGCCGAGCCGACGGCCTCGGAGCCGACCGCGACGGCGGACCCCGGAGCCGAGCCGCCGAGCGACACGACCGACCCGTGCGGCGAGCCGGCCCCCGCACCCCCCGGGGACACCGCGCAGCCCGCCGGGACCGAGGCGACGGAGGAGACCGGCGCACCTTGACGGCCCCGCGGCGGCGCGGGACGGTGACGCACGTGCGGGAGGACGTCTGCTGCCCACGCTGTGCGGGACCGCTGCGCCCGCCCGGGCTGATGAGCAGCCGCTGGGTCTGCGCCGACCACGGCGCGGTGTCGCCGTTCCAGGTACCGCACCCGCCGACCGGAGCCTGGCTGCGCGACCTCGCGTCCCGGTCAGCGGTCCCCGTCTGGATGCCCTGGCCGCTGCCCGCAGGCTGGCTGCTCACCGGGGTCGCCGAGGCCGGTGAGCAGCGGGACGGGCCGGTCGCCACCGTCGTCGCCTGCTCGGGGCCCAACCCCGCACCCCACCCCGAGCACCCGGCCGAGCACCCCTCCGACGTCCTGGTCGTGGCCGAGATGCCGGGCGTGGGACTCGGGGCGCACCTGGCCGGCCTGCCGGAGGTGGACCCGGGGGAGGCGGTCACCGCCGGCCGGCCCGACGTGAAGATCCGGGCGGCCGGCCAGCACACCCCGCTGTGGCACGTGGACGGCGCCGACGACCGGGTCGCCTTCGTCGGCGAGTCCCAGGGGGTGTGGCTGTGGGTGCTGGTCTGGCCGGCGTCCGCGGCGGTGCTGCTGCTCGAGCCGCTCGAGCTCGTGGACGTCCGCGAGGGCGGCCCGGCGCTGGACCCGCCCACCGGCGCGCCGTCCCCGCGGCTGCGGTGATCGCGCCGCCCTACGCTGGCGCCCGTGCGCATCGACCTCCACACGCACTCCACCGCGTCCGACGGCACCGGCTCGCCCGCGGACGTGGTCGCCGAGGCGGCCCGCGAGGGCCTGGACGTCGTGGCGCTCACCGACCACGACACGACCGCCGGGTGGCGCGAGGCGCAGGAGGCCGCGCTCGAGCTCGGCGTCGTGCTGGTGCCCGGCACCGAGGTGTCGTGCTCGCACCACGGCATCAGCGTGCACCTGCTGAGCTACCTGCAGGACCCGGACGACGAGCGGCTCGGAGCGGAGATGCGGCGGGCCCGGGAGTCCCGTGAGACGCGGGCGGAGCGGATGGTGGAGCGGATCGCCGCCGACTACCCGTTGCTGTCGTGGGAGGCGGTGCTCGACCACACCGGCCGGGGCGCGACGATCGGGCGGCCGCACATCGCCGACGCGCTGGTCGCCGTCGGGTACTTCTCGGTGCGGGACGAGGTCTTCGCAACGGTGCTGAACGACCGCTCCCCCTACTACGTGTCCCACTACGCCCCCGACCCGGTGACCGCCGTCCGGCTCGTCAGGCAGGCCGGCGGCGTACCGGTGTTCGCGCACCCGCTCGCGCGCAGCCGAGGGCGGGTCGTGGGGGACGACGTCATCGAGGCGATGGTCGACGCCGGCCTGGCGGGGCTCGAGGTCGACCACCGAGACCACACCGACGGGGCCCGTGAGCACCTCCGGGGGCTCGCCCGCCGCTGGGACCTCGTCGTCACCGGCTCGAGCGACTACCACGGCACCGGGAAGGTCAACCGCCTGGGCGAGAACACGACCGCGCCCGACCAGCTCGACCGGCTGCTGGCGCAGGCGACCGGCGCCCGCGTCGTCCACCCCTAGGAGGGCACGCCGGGCCCACCGCCGACGTCGGACGACGCGTCGGCCAGCCGTGCCCGCGCGGCGCGCAGGTGGGGCCCCTCCCGCAGCGGGGGGACGACCGCCTGGACACCGGACAGCGCCACCCGCAGCGCCCGCAGCGCCGCCGTCGTGGCGGCCTCCGTCAGCCCCGCCGCGCCGGGCGGCTCGGGCAGCGCGTACGTGCGGCGCGCCCACGCGGGCAGCGCGGCGAAGGCGAGCCCCGCGACGCCCGCCCAGGCAGGCCGTGCGGTGACCGCGACGACCGGGTGCATCGGCGGGGCGACGACGTAGGCGGCGGCCTCCCGGGCCGCGGGCGTGACGGCCAGGTGGTCCCGGGTGCGCTCCAGGTGCTCGGTGAGGGCGGCCTCGGTGGCGGGGACGACGTCCGGCTCGAGGCCCACGAGGGCGGCAGCCCGCACCTGCTCGGCGACGTAGGCGTCCGCCTCGGCGTCGGTGAGCCGCAGCCCGCCGCGGCGGACCACCGTGAGGAAGGAGTCCACCAGGCACGCGTGCACCCACAGCAGCAGCTCGGGGTCGTCCGCGGCGTAGGGCCGGCCGGTCACCGATGCGGTGCCGCGCACGGTGGCGTGCACCGCCCGCACCCGGGCTCCCGCGGTGAGCGCCTCCTCGGTGGTGCCGAAGGTCGTGATGCCCACGTACTCGGCGGTGTCGCGAAGGCGACCCCAGGTGTCCTCGCGGAAGCGCGAGTGCTGCGACACGCCCTCCATCGCGACCGGGTGCAGCGCCTGCAGCAGCAGGGCCCGCAGGCCCGCGACGCCCATCAGCGGGTCGGCGTGCACCCGCCAGGTGACGCTCCCCGGGCCGAAGAGTCCGACGTCCACCATGGCCCTACGGTGAGGGCAGCGGCCGAAGATCGCTCGTCGAGGCAGCCGTCAGGAGATCTTGCGCAGCTCGAACCAGACTCGCTTGCCACCGTTCCCGGTGCGGCAGCCCCACCGGTCCGACAGCGACTCGACGAGGTGCAGACCCCGTCCGTCGACGTCGGTGGGGGCGGCGTGGCGCGGAGTCACGGTGCCGCGCGACTCGTCGTCCACCTCGACCCGGAGGCCGCGGTGGCCGACGCCGGCCCGCAGCCGGACCGGCGCGGAGCCGTGACGGATCGCGTTGGTGACGAGCTCACTGGTGAGGAGGACCGCCACCTCGGCGTCCTCCCCGTCGATGCCCCAGCCCCGCAGCGCACGGGCGAGGACCCGGCGCGCCCGGCCCACCTCACGTGGCCCGTTGCCGAGCTCGGCGATCAGCTCCACGGCGGCGATTGTCCACCATGCGCGGGGCATGTAAAGAATGGACCAAGCCCCGGCGCGCCGCCGGTGACGCGACGTGACGGCCATGCCACAGAAGGAGACTGACCTCGTGACGTTGACGCTGGCCGTGGCCAACCAGAAGGGCGGCGTGGCCAAGACCACGACCGTCGCGTCGCTCGGCGCGGCGTTCGCCGAGCAGGGCCTGCGGGTGCTGCTCGTCGACCTCGACCCGCAGGCGTGCCTGACCTTCTCCCTGGGCATCGACCCGGACGACGTCGAGGTGTCGGCGCACGACGTGCTGACCGGCTCGGCGTCGGCGTCGGACGCCGTGGTGGAGGCCGAGGACGGCGTCGACCTGCTGCCGTCGGCGATCGACCTGGCCGGCACCGAGGCGATGCTCCTGGCACGCCCGGGCCGGGAGTTCGTCCTGCGCGGCGTCCTGGAACCGCTGCGCGCCGGCTACGAGGTGGTGCTGCTGGACTGCTCGCCGTCCCTCGGCGTGCTGACGCTGAACGCGCTCACCGCGGCCGACGAGGTCGTCGTCCCGCTGCAGTGCGAGATGCTCAGCCACCGCGGGGTGGGTCAGCTGCTCGACACGATCGCCGACGTGCAGCGGGTGCTCAACCGCGACCTGGTCGTCCGGGGGCTGCTGCCGACGATGTTCGACGGCCGGACGACGCACGCCCGTGCCGTCCTGGCCGACGTCGAGCAGCGCTACGGCCTGCCGGTGCTCCGCCCCGCCATCCCCAAGTCGGTCCGGTTCGCCGAGGCTCCGGCCCTCGGCCGGTCGGTGCTGGCGACGTCACGCTCCTCGAAGGGCGCCGACGCCTACCGCGCGGTCGCCGCGGCGCTGATGAGCACGTGGGGCATCGGCCCGGGACGCCGGGCCACCCGTCGACCCGCCGGCCGCTGAGGCGCCGTCCCGGTCAGGCCTCCTGGCCGGCGGCGGGAGCCCCCTGGCCGCCGCCGCTGCGGCCCCGGCCCCCGCGCCGCCGGCGCCGCCGCCGCGGGGCATCGCCGTCCTGGCCGGGCTCGGCCGGGGCGCCGTGGGGCGCCTGCGCCGGGGTGTCGTCACCGGCCGGGCGGTCCTGCTCGTCGCGTCCGCCCCGCGTGCGGCGCCGCTGCCGGTCGCGGCGTGGGCGCTCCGTCGTGGCCTCGCGCTCGCCGGCCTTGCCGCCCTCGCCGGCCTTGCCGCCCTCGCCGCGCCCGCCGGCCTTGCCGCGCCCGCCCTCGGGGCGGCGCCGGCCGGTCTCGCCGAGGTCCTCGAGCTCCTCGGCGTCCAGGCCCTCGAGCGTGCGCGCCGAGCGCGGCAGGACGCCGCGGGTGCCGGTGGGGATCTCGAGGTCCGCGAAGAGGTGCGGCGAGGTGGAGTAGGTCTCCTGCGGCTCGGGGATGCCGAGGTCCAGGGCACGGTTGACCATCGACCACCGGCTCAGCTCGTCCCAGTCGACGAACGTGACGGCGGTGCCGGTGTTGCCGGCGCGGGCCGTGCGGCCGATCCGGTGCAGGTAGGTCTTCTCGTCCTCCGGGCACTGGTAGTTCACGACGTGCGTCACGTCGTCCACGTCGATGCCGCGGGCCGCCACGTCGGTGGCCACCAGGACGTCGATCTTGCCCTTGCGGAACGCGCGCAGCGCCTGCTCGCGGGCCCCCTGGCCCAGGTCCCCGTGCAGGGAGCCGGCGGCGAAGCCGCGCTCGGTGAGCTGGTCGGCGACGTTGGCGGCCGTCCGCTTGGTGCGGGCGAAGACGATGGACCGGCCGCGGCCCCTGGCCTGCAGGATGCGCGCCAGCACCTCGATCTTGTCGAGGGCGTGGGCCCGGTACACGAACTGCGTCACCGCCTCGACGGTGTGGCCGCCCTCGTCGGGGTGCGACGCGCGGATGTGGGTCGGTTGCGTCATGTAGCGGCGGGCGAGCGCCACGACGGCGCCCGGCATGGTCGCCGAGAAGAGCATCGTGTGCCGGCCGGCCGGGGTGAGGGAGAGCAGCCGCTCGACGTCCGGCAGGAAGCCGAGGTCCAGCATCTCGTCGGCCTCGTCGAGCACCACGCCGCGGGCGTGGCGCAGCTCGAGATGGCCCTGCTGGGCCAGGTCGAGCAGACGGCCCGGCGTGCCGACGACGATCTCGACGCCCCTGCGCAGGGCCTCGACCTGCGGCTCGTACGCCCGCCCGCCGTAGACGGTCAGCACCCGTGCCGCGCGCTGGGCGGCGGCGGCCCCGAGGTCGCCGGCGACCTGCACGGCCAGCTCGCGGGTCGGGACGACGACGAGCGCCTGCGGCGCGCCGGGTGCGGCCAGGTCGTCCCAGCCGGGCTCGCCGGGTCCGACGACGCGCTGCAGGAGCGGGATGCCGAAGCCGAGGGTCTTGCCGGTGCCGGTCTTGGCCTGGCCGATGATGTCGTGGCCGGCGAGGGCGACCGGCAGGGTCATCGCCTGGATGGGGAAGGGGTGGGTGATGCCGACGCGGGCGAGGGCCTCGGCGATCTGCGGCTGGACGCCGTAGTCGGCGAAGGTCTGCTCCGCGAGGTCCTCGGGGCTGGGGGCCTGCGACTCGTCGATCGCCGGCTGCGCCAGGTCGTCGTCTGTGGTGGTCAGGGTGGTGTCGGACACGGGTGAACGCCTCACATCTCGGTGCGGGGGCCTCGCGCCGGGCGCCGTCCGCGCCCTGGACGCGGCTCCGGCGAACGGCCGGCGGGCCGCTCCGCAGTGGGTCGGCAGCCGATCGTGGCTCGCGACCGGTCAACCGAGGTACCCGGCCAGGGTAGCCGCCAGGAGGCCGTCGACCTACTCGGGCGTCGTTAGGCTCCCCGGTCATGGCTGACGACGCGGCTGCGGCACCCGACTACAACACCGCGGTGGTGGACCTGCTGGGCGCCCTCGCCTACGGCGAGATCACCGCCTTCACCCGGCTGGCCGAGGACGCCGAGCTGGCGCCGACGCTGCCGGACAAGGCGAAGCTGGGGCGCATCGCCGTCCAGGAATTCGGCCACTTCGAGCTGCTGGTCGCCCGGCTCAGGGAGATGGGCGCCGACCCCGAGCAGGCGATGCTGCCGTTCGTCGCGGCCGTCGACGCCTTCCACGAGCGCACCGCGCCGAGCACGTGGCTCGAGGGGCTGGTCAAGGCGTACGTCGGCGACGGCATCGCGACCGACTTCTACCGGGAGATCTCCCGGTTCGTCGACGACTCGACGCGCGAGCTCGTCGAGCAGGTGCTCGAGGACGCCGGGCACGCGGACTTCGTCGTGACGGCGGTGCGGGCGGCCATCGACAGCGACCCGCGCGTCGCAGGTCGGCTGGCCCTGTGGGGTCGCCGGCTCGTCGGGGAGGCGCTGAGCCAGGCGCAGCGGGTGGCCGCCGACCGTGACGCGCTGGCGGCCCTGATGGTCGGCGGCCTGTCCGGCGGCCCGAACGTGCCGGGGGCCGACCTGGCCGAGGTGGGGCGCATGTTCGCCCGGCTGACCGAGAACCACACCCGGCGGATGAGCCGGCTCGGCCTCACCGCCTGAGCGGCCGGGTCCGCCGGACGACGAAGGCCGCCACCCCGGCGGGGGTGGCGGCCTTCGCGCGACGACCGGCTCAGGCGCGCAGCCCCCGGCGCCCGCTGGTGCCGCCCACGATCGCGACGCCGATCGCGGCCAGGACCACCTGGACGATGAGCGTGATGAGGAAGTTGTCGGTGCCCAGCAGCGCGCTGGCCAGCCACGTCCCGAGCAGCGCGGCCACGATGCCGACGACGATCGTCAGCAGGATGCCCATGTTCTGCTTGCCCGGGGCCACGAGCCGCCCCAGGACGCCGATGACGGCGCCGACGATGATCGCGGTGATGATCCCGGTGATCTCCACTGATGTCCCTCCCGGATGTCGGAGAGCGGCTGCTCCCGGTGGTGATCAACGTGGCACGTCCCCGGACGCGCCGCCACCGGAAAGGGGCCGGGCCCGGCTCGGGTCAGAGGGCGCCGAAGCCCACTCGTCCGCGCTCCTCGACGCCGATCTCCACGTAGGCGATGGCGGCGACCGGGACGACGACGAGCCGGCCGCGGTCGTCGTGGAGCTTGAGCACCGTGCCCCCGGCAAGGCTCGCGTCGACCGCCTCGGCGACCTCCTCCGGCGACTGGCTCGACTCGATGACGATCTCGCGGGGCGTGTTCTGGACGCCGATCTTGACCTCCACGGGAGGGCTTCCTCTCAGCTCGGGGTCGGTGCGGGGACCTATCTCACCATCCGGCAGCGGGGTCGGCGGCGCTGCCCTGGGCCTCGTGCTTGGGGAACCCACCGAGCCCCCGCCAGGACAGCTGTGCGGTGAGCCGCTCCGCCTCCGAGCGGGGGATGCCGCGACCCGACTGCAGCCAGTACCGCGCGGTCACCTGCGCCATGCCGGTGAGCGCCATGCCGAGCAGCTCGGACTCCTCCCGGGGCAGGCCGGTGTCCTCACCGATGACGTCGGCGATGGCCTCGGCGCACAGCCGCTCGAGGCGGTCGACGCGCTCGCGCACGGCGGAGTCGTTGGTGAGGTCGGACTCGAACACCAGGCGGAAGGGGGCGTCCTCGCGGTCGACGAAGGCGAAGTACGCGCCGATGGTGGCCGCCACCCGCAGCTTGTTGTCGTGCGTGGAGTCCAAACCGCGCCGGACGGCCACCAGCAGCTCGTCGATGTGCCGGTCGAGGATCGCCAGGTAGAGGTCGAGCTTGCCCGGGAAGTGCTGGTACAGCACCGGCTTGCTCACGCCGGCGCGGTCGGCGATCTCGTCCATCGCCGCCGCGTGGTAGCCGTTCTCGACGAACACCTCCTGCGCGGCGACCAGGAGCTGCGCGCGCCGGGCACTCCGCGGCAGCCGGGCACCACGGGCCGGTGGTTCGCTGGTCTGGGGGTCCAGGGCCACGGACGACCACCCTTCGCTGAGAGCTGCACACGGACGGCTCGACGCCGACAGCGCATCGTACGGGCGGGTAACACGGACGGGTGAGTCCCCGACCGTCCGTGCCGTGCGCTGTCCTGCGGGATGGGACACTGCCCGCGTGACCGGTGTCGAGCGAGAGCCCGGGGCCCAGGTCGCCGAGGTGGTGCGAGCCGCGCTCGCCGTCCCGGGGGTGGCGGCGGTGCGGATCGAGCCCGACGAGACGGGTGGCCCGGCCCTGCTCCGACTGGAGCTGGCGCCCGGTGCCGACGAGCAGGAGGTCGCGGACGCCGTGGACGCGAGGTTGCGTGACCAGCCGCAGGTGTTCTCGGGGACCCTGCGGTCGCCCGTCGCGTCCAACGGAGCGCCCGAGCCCCCCGCCGCGGCGCCGTCCGAACCGGCCCAGACGGCTCCCTCGCCGGTCCCCGGACCGCGACCCGTCGCCGTCGACGCGCCCGAGCACGGGCGTCTCGTGCTCGAGCGCGTGCAGCAGGTCACCGAGGGCATGACGACCACGACCACCGTCGTCCTCCTGCACGGCGACGACCGGCACACCGGCGTCGCCGAGGGCGCCGCCACGGTCGGGGGGGCCCACCGGGCACTGGCCACGGCCACCGCGCGCGCCGTCGAGTCCGCGGCCGCCGGGCGACTCCGCCTGGACATCGAGGCCGCCGACGTGGTGACGATGGCCGGGGAGCGGACCGCCCTCGTGCTCGTCAGCGTGCTCACCGCTCGCGGGCCGGAGCGGCTGACCGGCGCGGTGCTCTCCGGTGACGACCCCGGCCGCGCCGTCGTCAAGGCGGTGCTCGCCGCCTGCAACCGCCGCGTCTCCCTCGAGCTGGCCGCCGGCTGACCCGCCAGGGTCGACGCTCGCCTCCGCGGCCGCCGTGACATGCTCGGAGTCGTGCTCGCGCTCCGCCCGCGCCCGTCCGCCGTCGTCGCGTGCCTCGCGTCGGCGGCGCTGACGGCCGCCTGCGGAGGGGCCGAGGTGACGTCCACGCCGCAGGGGGAGGGCTCGCCGGCGCCGGTCGCGGCCGAGCGGACCGCGCCGCCCGGCCAGGCCGCGCCGTCCGGCGCCCCGCGGTCCGAGGCGACGCCGTCCGAGGAGACGCCGGCGACGACGGCGAGCCCGGAGCCGCCGACTCCCGACGAGCTCGCCGGCGTGCTCGCCCGCGACGTCCCCGCCCGGGGCAGCGGCGGCACGGTCGTCGTCCCCGGCGCCCAGCCGGCGCCCGGGGCGGGGGAGGAGCACCGGGTGCGCGTCGAGGTCGAGGGCGGGCTGCCGGTGGACGGCGGGGCGTTCGCGACGTTCGTGCTCGACACGCTCAACGACCCCCGCGGCTGGACGGCCGACGGCGCCACCTTCTCGCGCACGGACGGCGACGCGGACGTCGTCGTGGTGCTCGCCAGTCCCGAGACCTCGGCCGCGCTGTGCCGCCCGCTGCGCACCAACGGCACCCTGTCGTGCCGCAAGGGTGACCGGGCGGTCCTCACGCACTTCCGGTGGGTGAACGGGGCCGACGAGTTCGACGACCTGACCGTGTACCGGCAGTACCTCGTCAACCACGAGGTGGGGCACTACCTGGGCCACGACCACGTCGGGTGCCCGCGCAGCGGGGCGCCCGCGCCCGTGATGCAGCAGCAGACGCTCATGGTGGCGCCCTGCGTCCCGAACGCGTGGCCGTACCCGTGAGGCTGCCGCCGCTCGTCGAGCCCGGGCCACCGCTGGACCCGCAGCAGGTCCTGCGCTACTCGCGGCACGTCCTGCTCCCGGCGATCGGCGAGCTGGGGCAGCGTCGGCTCGCGGGCGCCCGGGTCCTCGTCATCGGCGCCGGGGGGCTGGGGTCACCCGCCGTCACGTACCTGGCGGCCGCCGGGGTCGGCACCATCGGCGTGGTGGACGACGACGTCGTCGACACCTCGAACCTCCAGCGGCAGGTGCTGCACGGCACGGACGACGTCGGCAGGCCCAAGGTCGACAGCGCGGTGGACGCCGCCCGGCGCATCAACCCGCTCGTCCGCGTCGTCCCGCACCGGCTGCGGCTGACCGCCGACAACGCGCTGGAGGTGCTGCGCGGCTACGACCTCGTGCTCGACGGCGCCGACAACTTCGCCACCCGTTACCTCGTCTCGGACGCCTGCGAGGTCCTCGGGCTCCCGGAGGTGTGGGGCTCGGTGTTCCGCTTCGACGCGCAGGTGAGCGTCTTCTGGGGCGCCCACGGCCCGACCTACCGGCACCTGTTCCCCGAGCCGCCCCCGCCCGGGGCCGTGCCCTCCTGCGCCGAGGGCGGCGTCCTCGGGGCCATGGTGGGCGCCGTCGGCTCGGTGATGGCCACCGAGGCGGTCAAGCTCGTCACCGGCGCCGGGGAGCCGCTGATCGGGCGGCTGCTCGTGCTCGACGCCCTGTCGATGACGTGGCGCACGCTCACCGTGCGCCGCGACCCGGAGGCGCCGCCCGTGACCGAGATCGTCGACATGACGGAGGTCTGCGAACCGCCCCCGCCGGCCGTGAGCGCCGTGTCGGCGCGCGAGCTGGCGCGGTGGCTGGACGACGAGGGGCGGCCCGTCCACCTCGTCGACGTGCGCGGTGCCGACGAGGCGGCGCTGGTGTCGATCCCCGGGTCGGTCCTGCACCCGCTGCCGCAGATCCTGTCGGGCGAGGCGGTCGCCGAGCTGCCCGACGACCGCCGGATCGTCGTCTACTGCAAGTCCGGCGCCCGGTCGGCCCAGGCGTGCAGGGCGCTGCGAGACAAGGGTTTCGGCGACGTGGTCAACCTCGACGGGGGCGTGCTGGCGTGGGTGCGGGACGTCGACCCGTCGTTGCCGACGTACTGACCGCCCCGTCAGCGGCCACTGACGCTCACGGCGCCCACCGACGCCACCGCGGTCACCCGCCGCGGGGACTGCGGGTCGGTGCGCACGTCGACGCTCGCCTCGCCGACGTCCGCCCGGGCCTCCACCGCGTACGGCTCGCCGTCGAGGGGCAGCACCACCTCGACGGGACCGACCTCGGCGGTGGCCCGCACGTCGTCCGGCACTGACTCGAACGTCACCCGTGCAAGCCCCACCTCGACGTGGGCCTCGACCCGGGAGGACCGCAGGTCGGTCAGCCGGACGTCGCCGGCGTCGGCCCGGGCGACCACGTCGCCGTCGATCCCGTCGACCGTCACGCGGCCGGCGGTGGCGCGGACCTCCACGTCCACGCCGTCCGGCACGCCGATCCGGTAGCCGGCGTCGCAGCGCGCGAAGCCGATCGTCGGCCCGCACCGGGAGGTCAGGACGAGCGTCGACCCGTCCTGGCGGCGCTCGGCCTCCGGCGTGGCCCACGTGCCCTCGGCCGTCAGCCGCACCGAGACCCGCCCGTCGTCGGCCGGCTCGACGACCACCTCGCCGGCCTCCACCGAGACGAGCACCCGGTCCACCCCGGCGACGCTGAACGTCTCGTCGGCGGTGGTGCGGGCGAAGCTCGTCGCGACACCCAGCGCGAGGGCGAGGACCAGCAGCGTGGACACCGCGACGCCCAGGACGCGGAGGGCGGCGACCGCCGGTGGGGGAGTGCTCACGGGTTCCTCCCGGCGGCGTGCTCGAGGTAGCGCAGGACGGCCAGCACCCGGCGGTGGTCCCCCTCGGCGGGCGGCAGGTCGAGCTTCGCGAAGATGTTGGAGACGTGCTTCTCGACCGCCCCCTCGGTGACGACCAGGGCGGCGGCGATCGCCGTGTTGGACCGGCCCTCGGCCATCAGCTGCAGGACGTCGGTCTCCCGCGGGGTCAGCCGCTCCAGCGGGTCCCGGCGTCGGGCCCGGCTGAGCAGCTGCGAGATCACCTCGGGGTCCAGCGCGGTGCCGCCCGCCGCCACCCGGCGCAGCGCCTCGACGAACTCCCCCACGTCGGCCACCCGGTCCTTGAGCAGGTAGCCGACACCGCGGGTGCTGCCGGCCACCAGGTCGGTGGCGTAGTTCTCCTCGACGTACTGGGACAGCACGAGCACCGCGACGTCCGGGAACTGCTCCCGCACGACCAGGGCGGCGCGCACCCCCTCGTCGGTGAAGGTCGGTGGCATCCGGACGTCGACGACCACGAGGTCGGGCCGGTGTCCGGCGACGGACCGCAGGAAGGTCTCGGCGTCGGCGCAGGCGTCGACGACGTCGAAGCCGGCTCCCTCGAGCAGCCGCACGATGCCCTCGCGCAGCAGCACGGAGTCCTCCGCGATCACGACGCGCAGGCGGGGGTCGGGGGTGGTCATGCTGGCCTCTCGGGGGTCGGGGCGAAGGGGACGCCGGCGGACGGCGTCCACGGCAGGTCGACGGTCAGGACGGTGGGGCCGCCGGGCGGCGAGCTGACGTGGAGGCGCCCGTCGACGGCCGCGACGCGGTCCCGCAGCCCGGGCAGGCCCGTGCCCGGGCCGACGACGGCGCCGCCGCGGCCGTCGTCCGTGACCTCGAGCCGTAGGCCGTGGTCGGCGGACGTCACGCGCACCGAGGCGCTGCGCGCCTGCGCGTGCTTGGCGACGTTGGTGAGGGCCTCGGAGACGCAGAAGTAGGCGATGGCCTCGATGGTCGGCGCGGGACGGCGCGGCAGGTCGACCGTGACGCCCACCGGCACCGGGCTGCGTGCGGCGAGCGCGGACAGCGCCGCGTCGAGCCCACGGTCGGTGAGTACCGGTGGGTGGATGCCGCGGGCCACCTGGCGCATCTCGGTGATGGCCTCCTTGGCCGAGGCGTGGGCCTTGTCGAGCAGCGCGCGCGCCGCGACCGGGTCGTCGGCCAGCTGCTCGCGGGCCATCCCGAGCTCCATCGCGATGGCCACGAGCCGCTGCTGCGGCCCGTCGTGCAGGTCCCGCTCGATGCGCCGTCGCTCGAGCTCGACGGAGTCGACCGCGCGCTCGCGGGACTCGGTGAGGGTCTCCACGCGGCGGGACAGGCGCTCGACCTGCTCACGCTCGCCGGCCCCGAGCAGGCCGCGCACCAGGGCGACGTCCACCCTGACCAGCACGGCCGAGGCGACCGGCACGACGAGCAGCAGGATCACGAGCCCGGCGGCCGCCAGCCACGGTGCGTCGGTGGTCGGCAGCTGGGCGCCGAAGGGCAGGTCGACCCGGTCCTCCGGCAGGCGCCAGCCGTACAGCGGCAACGTGGCCAGGGCCAGCCCGACGGCCAGCCCGGCGGCCACCGTCGTCCCGGCGACGAACCCCCACAGCGTGACGAGCAGCAGGTAGAGCAGGGACTTCCACGGGCGGGCGTTGAACAGCAGGCGCTGCAGGGCGTTCGCGGGCGGCGGCGGTCCGGGCGGCGCCGGGACGGCGACACCGGTGAAGGCCTCCAGCCGCGCCCGTTCCACGAACGACAGGCCGAACGCGACGAGCCCGACGACGGCGAGCACCAGGAGGCCGAGGCCGGCGACGAGGACGAGCGCGATGCCGACCACGGCGGTGACGAGCACGCCCAGGTACAGCCAGGCGACGACGGAGTCGGTGACGAGCTGGGTGACGGCGCCCCAGGCGCGCAGGTAACGGTGCCCGCGTCGGGGGGTGGACGTCGCGACGGTCGTGCTCACGGGCTCACCGTAGGAGCGCGGGGGTCCCCGGCGTGATCCGGACGGCTGGCGACTCCGGCGGGGGGCTGTCCCCCGGCCGACCGCGTCAGGCGGGCGGCCCGCACGCCTCGTCGAGCCGCTGGACGGCGTCCGCCGGGGCGCTCTGGCCGGCGTCCACGATCTCGCGGACGGGGTCGAGCACCTCGGCGTCCACACCCGCCGCGTCGGCCGCGTCGACCAGGCCGCGCAGTGCGGTGATGTCCGAGGAGCTGATGTTCGCGTCCTCGACCACCTGGCACAGCTGCTCGCGCAGGGCGTCCGCCGCCGCGGCGCTCGCCGACCCGGCAGCCTGGGAGGCGAGGCCCTCGGCCTGCTCGCGGACGGCGTCCTCGGAGCAGCCGGCGGCCAGCAGCCCGGCGGCGAGCAGCGTCGGGACCAGGGCCAGGGTGCGCAGACGGGAGGTCACCCGCCGATTGTGGCGCACACGATCATGCCAGCGTCAGAGGCCGAACGACCGGTTCACCGCCTAGGGTGCCTGCGTGAGCGTGACGACCGCACGCGAGCAGGTCGTGCTGCTCGACGACGCCCGCCGCCCCGTGGGGGTCGCGGACAAGGCGACGGTGCACACCCGCGAGACCCCCCTGCACCTCGCGTTCTCCTGCTACGTGCTGGACGGCGCGGGCCGGCTGCTCCTCACGCGGCGCGCGCTGTCCAAGCTGACCTGGCCGGGCGTGTGGACCAACTCCGCCTGCGGCCACCCCGCTCCGGGGGAGCCGCTCGGCGACGCCGTGCACCGGCGGGTCGGCCAGGAGCTGGGACTGACCCTGGCCGACGTCCGGGAGGTGCTGCCGGACTTCGCCTACCGGGCCGTCGACGCCGGCGGGATCGTCGAGAACGAGGTGTGCCCGGTGTTCGTTGCGCGCGCGGCGGGCGACCCGGTGGTCGAGCCCGACGAGGTCGCCGAGTGGGCGTGGGCCGACCCGGCCGCGGTCGTGCGGACGGCGGCCGGCACGCCCTGGCTGCTGAGCCCGTGGAGCGTGCTGCAGCTGGCCGAGCTGGACGCCGCGGGGCACCTGGGGCGGTGACCGGCGAGGCCCTGCCCGCGTTCGCCGCCGACGTCCTCGAGGTCGTGGAGTCGATCCCGCCGGGGCGGGTGCTCAGCTACGGGGACGTCGCCGAGCTCGTCGGGGAGGGCGGCCCACGGTCGGTGGGGCGGGTGATGTCCCGGTACGGCGGAGGCGTGCCGTGGTGGCGGGTGCTGCGGGCCGACGGCACGGTGGTCCCGCCCCTGGTCGACGCCGCGGTCGAGCGGTACCGCCAGGAGGGGACGCCGCTGCGCGCGGACGGCCGCCGGGTCGACATGTCCCTCGCCCGGTGGGACGGCCGTTCGGCGACCGCTGTCGGCGGCCTGTGATGGGATCCGTGGCCATGTCGTCGGTGCCCCGGCTCGTGCGCCGCGCCGCGCCCGGCGCGGCGCCGGTGGCCCTCGACGACGACCAGCGACGGGTCGTGGAGGCGCGGCGCGGGAGCGGCCCCCTCGTCGTCCTCGGCGCCCCCGGCACCGGCCGGACGACGACGCTCGTCGAGGCGGTGGCGGCGCGCGTGGACCGCGACGGCGTCGACCCCGAGCGGGTGCTGCTGCTCGCCCCGACCCGCCGAGCGGCGGCCACGCTGCGCGACAGCGTCACCGCCCGCCTGGCCCGCACGGTGCGCGAGCCGCTGGCCCGCACCCCGCACTCGTTCGCCTTCGCCCTGCTGCACCGGGTGGCCGTGGACGCCGGGGAGCCGGCGCCGCGGCTGCTGTCCGGCCCGGAGCAGGACCGCATCCTGGCCGAGCTGCTGGCCGGGCACGCGGCGGGGGAGGGCAGGCCGCCGGCGTGGCCCGCCGACGTGCTGCCGGCCCTGGGGCTGAGGGGGTTCCGCGACGAGCTGCGCGACGTGCTGATGCGCGCGCTCGAGCGGGGCCTGACACCGCGGGACCTGGCGGCCGTCGGGCGGCGGCAGAGGCGGCCCGAGTGGGTCGCGGCGGCGGCGGTGCTCGCGGAGTACCTCGACGTGACCGCGCTGGCCGCACCCGGCGCCTTCGACCCGGCCGCCATCGTCGACACCGCGGTGGCCCGGCTGGAGGCGGACGACGAGCTGCGGGCGCGCGAGGGGGCCCGCTGGCAGCTGGTCGCCGTCGACGACCACCACGAGTCCACCGAGGCCACCGCGCGCCTGCTCGACCTGCTGGCCGCCGGCGGTACCGACCTCGTGCTGCTCGGCGACCCGGACGCCACGACGCAGTCCTTCCGCGGCGGTGAGCCGCGGCTGGTCGCCCAGGCGGCCGAGAGGTACCGGCGCGCCGACGGGGCGCCCGCGCCGGTCGTCGTCCTCGGCACGCGCTGGCGTTCGGGGGCCGGCCTCTGCTCGGCCGCGGAGCGCGTCGCGGCGGGGATCGGGGTCTCCGGCACCGCCGTCCACCGGCGTCCGGCGCCGGCCCCCGACGCGGCACCGGGCTCGGCCGAGAGCCACGTGCTGCGCTCGGCGACCCAGGAGGCCGCCTTCGTCGCGCAGACCCTGCGCGCCGAGCGCCTGTTCGCGGGCACGCCGTGGGGCCGGATGGCCGTGGTCGTGCGAGGAGCAGGACGCACCGGCGCGCTGCGCCGGGGCCTCGCCGCGGCCGGGGTGCCGGTCGCCGTGCCCGCCGCCGAGGTTCCGGTGCGCGACGAGCCGGCCGTGCTGCCGCTGCGCACGGCGCTGCGGGTCGTGCTCGACCCCGCGGCCCTGGACGCCGACACCGCCGTGGCCCTGGTCACCTCCCCGCTGGGCGGCGCCGACGCGCTCGGGCTGCGCCGGCTGCGGCAGGCGCTGCGGGCCGAGGAGCGCGCCGGCGGCCGCGGGCGGGCCAGCGACGAGCTCCTCGTGGAGGCGCTCGCCGACCCGGCGCGCGTGGTGTCCCTGCCGCCGGCCGTCGCCGAGCCCGCGCGCCGCGCCGCGCAGGTGCTGGCGGCCGGGCGGGCCGCCGCCCAGGCCACGGACGCCACGGCCGAGACCGTCCTGTGGGCGCTGTGGTCGGCGAGCGGGCTGGCCGAGCCCTGGCGCCGACGGGCCCTGGCCGGCGGGGTCGACGGGGCACGGGCCGACCGCGACCTGGACGCCGTGGTGGCCCTCTTCGACGCTGCCGCCCGCTTCGTCGACCGGCTGCCGCAGAGCGGGCCGCGCGAGTTCCTCGAGCACCTCGACGCGCAGGACGTGCCCGCCGACACGCTCGCCGAGCGCGCCCCGGACGACGACGCCGTCTGGCTGGTGACCCCGCAGGGCGCGGCGGGCCGCGAGTGGGACGTCGTCGTGGTCGCGGGGCTGCAGGACGGCGTGTGGCCCGACACCCGGCTGCGGGGGTCGCTGCTCGGGGCGCCCGACCTCGTCGACCTCCTGTCGGGCCGCGGTACCGGCGACCGGGCCGCCGCGCAGCGGCAGGTGCTGGACGACGAGCGCCGACTGCTGCACGTCGCGGTCACCCGCGCGCGGCGTCGCGTCGTGGCCACCGCGGTCCGCGACGAGGACGAGCGGCCGTCGGCCTTCCTCGACCTCGTCGACCCGCCCCCGCCGGACGTCGACGAGCGCCCGTTCACCACGGTGCCCCGGGCGGTGTCGCTGCCCGCGCTCGTGGCGGAGCTGCGGCAGGTGGTGCTCACGAGCGGTGCGGACCGCCGGTCGGAGGCGGCGGCGCAGCTGGCCCGGCTCGCGGCCGCGGAGGTGCCCGGGGCGCACCCGCGCGACTGGTACGGGGCGCTGCCGCTGTCGGACGCCGGACCGCTGCGCGAGCCCGACGAGCCGGTGACCGTGTCGCCGTCCCGCGTCGAGGCGTTCACCCGCTGCGGGCTGCGCTGGCTGCTCGAGACGTCCGGCGGCACGACCGGCGACTCCACCGCGCAGGGTGTCGGGTCGCTGGTGCACGAGGTCGCCGCGGAGCTGCCCGAGGCGGACGCCGACACCCTCGTCGCCCGGCTCGACGAGCGCTGGCCGTCGCTGGGGCTGCCCACCGGCTGGGTGGGCGAGCGCAGCCGCGCCAAGGCGCACCGGATGCTCCGCCGGTACGCCGAGTACGCCGCCCGCCGCGACCGCGAGCTGGTCGCCGTCGAGACACCGGTCACCGCGCAGGTCGGGCGGGCCGTCGTCACGGGGCGCGTCGACCGGCTCGAGCGCGACGAGCACGGCCGGCTCGTCGTCGTCGACCTCAAGACGGGCGGCAGCGCGCCGCCCGACGCCGACGTGGCGCAGAACCCGCAGCTGGGGGTGTACCAGGTCGCCCTCTCGGTGGGAGCGGATGAGGGCGGCGCGCCGGCCGAGCCGGGCGGGGCGGTGCTCGTGCAGCTCGGCACGTCGCACGCGACGCTCAAGGTGCAGCAGCAGCCGGCGCTGCCCGACGCCGACGACCCGGCGTGGGCCGCGACGCTGCTCGCGGAGGCGGCCGACGGCATGGCCGCCGCCGACTTCACGGCGAGGCAGCACGACCTGTGCCGGGTGTGCCCGGTGCAGCGCTCCTGCCCCCTGCAGGCCCGGGGCCGGCAGGTGGGGTCGTGACCCGGGTGGCGGTCGTGTCGGCCGCGGAGATCGCCGCGACGCTCGGGCGCCCGGAGCCGACGGCCGAGCAGGCGGCGGTCATCGAGGCCCCGCTCGAGCCGCTGCTCGTCGTCGCCGGCGCCGGGTCGGGCAAGACCGAGACGATGTCGGCCCGCGTGGTCTGGCTCGTCGCCAACGGCCTCGTGCGACCCGACGAGGTGCTCGGCCTGACCTTCACCCGCAAGGCCGCGGGCGAGCTCGCCGACCGGGTGCGGTCGCGGCTGCGGGGGCTGCGCCGGGCGGGCCTCGGGGTCGACGCCGACCCGGGCGCCGTGGCCGAGCCGACGGTGTCGACGTACCACTCGTACGCGGCGGCGATCGTGGCCGACCACGGGCTGCGCCTCGGCGTCGAGCCGCGGGCGCGGCTTCTCGGCGAGGCCGCCGCGTGGCAGCTCGCCACCGAGGTCGTCGAGTCGTGGGACGGACCGGGCGGCGACGCCCCGGAGATGACGAACGCCCCCGGAACCGTCGTCGACGCCGTGCTGGCGCTGGCGGCCGAGTGCTCCGAGCACCTCGTCGACCCCGACGCCGTCGACGACCTGCTCGCCGACCTCGTCGAGCGGTGCCTCACCCTCCCGCGGACCGAGCCGGGGACGGCGGCCGGGGCGCCTCTGGCCGCCACCCGCGACGTCCTGGCCGCCCTGCAGCGGCGCCGGCTCGTCGTCCCGCTGCTGCGCCGCTACCTCGCCCGCAAGGCCGAGCTCGAGGTGCTGGACTTCGGCGATCAGGTGCGCCTGGCCGCGCGCATCGCCGCCGAGGTGCCCCCGGTGGGCGCCGGTGAGCGGTCGCGGTTCGCCGTCGTGCTGCTCGACGAGTACCAGGACACCAGCCACGCCCAGCTCGTGCTGCTGCGCGCGCTGTTCGGCGGCGGGCACCCGGTCACCGCGGTCGGCGACCCCCACCAGTCGATCTACGGGTGGCGCGGGGCGAGCGCCGGCAACCTGCAGGCGTTCCCGCGGCACTTCCCCCGCGCCGACGGCGAGGCGGCCGCCGTCGCGTACCTGAGCACCAGCTGGCGCAACGACGCCGCCGTGCTGGCGGCCTCGAACGCGGTGGCCGCGCCGCTGCGGCGGTCCTCCCTCGTGCCGGTGCCGCCGCTGGAGACCCGGCCCCGCGCGGGACGCGGCCAGGTGCTGGCGCGCTACCACGCCGACGTCGAGGAGGAGGCCGCCGCCGTCGCCGACGACCTCGCCCGGTTGTGGTCGGAGGACGACCGTGCCGTCGCCGGCGGCGGGCAGCGCCGCTCGATGGCGGTGCTGTGCCGCAAGCGGTCCCAGTTCGAGGTGGTCGAGGCGGCGCTGCGGGCCCGGGGCCTGCCCGTCGAGGTCGTCGGCCTCGGTGGGCTGCTGTCCCGTCCCGAGGTGGTCGACCTCGTGGCGACCCTGCAGGTCGTGCACGACCCGGGGCGCGGCGACGCGCTGCTGCGGCTGCTCGCCGGGCCGAGGTGGCGCCTGGGCCCGCGCGACCTCGAGGCGCTGGCCGAGTGGGCCCGCGTGCTGGTCGCCCGGCACCGTTCGGCATGGTCGGGCGAGGCGGCCGCGGCGCCCGGCGAGCCCGTCAGCCCGGACGCCGTCGACGAGCGCAGCATCGTCGACGCCCTCGACGCGCTGCCGCCGGCCACGTGGGTCGGCCGGCACGGCCGCGGCTTCTCCGCCGAGGGCCACGCCCGGCTGCGGCGGCTGGCCGCGCTGCTCGCGCGGCTGCGGTCGCGGACCTCGCTCAGCCTGCCCGACCTGGTGTCGGAGACCGAGCGCGCGCTGCTGCTCGACGTCGAGGTCGCCGCCCGCCCCGGTGTCACGCCCGCCGCGGCCCGCGCGCACCTGGACGCGTTCACCGACGTCGCGGCCTCGTTCGCGGGCGCCGCGGACCGGCCCACGCTCGGCGCCTTCCTCGGGTGGCTCGCGGCCGCCGACGAGCGGGAGCGGGGCCTGGAGTCCGGTGACGACGAGCCCGACACCGCGCTCGCGCCGGGGGACGTCGAGCCGAGCCGCAGCGCCGTCCAGGTGCTCACGGTGCACGCCGCCAAGGGCCTGGAGTGGGACGTCGTCGCGGTGCCCGGCCTGTCCGAGGGCACCTTCCCGGCGCGACGGTCGGTGCCCAGGGACCCGGCGGCACCCGACACCGGCAGCGGCTGGCTGACCGGTCTCGGCGTGCTGCCCTACGAGCTGCGCGGCGACCGCGAGGCGCTGCCGGTCTGGCAGTGGCGGTCGGCGCGGACGCAGAAGGAGCTGGACGAGGCCAGGGCCCGCTTCCGCCTCGACTGCGGGTCGCACGAGGTCGCCGAGGAGCGGCGGCTGGCGTACGTGGCGTTCACCCGCGCGCGGTCGCTGCTGCTGCTCAGCGGCGCGTGGTGGGCCGACGGCTCGACGCCGCGCCGTCCGTCGCGGTTCCTGCTCGAGCTGGCCGACGCGTCCGCCGGCCTGCCCGGCGTCGTCGTGGCCGGCCTGGACGGCGACACGGTGACCGCCGGTCCACGGGAGGAGCAGAACCCCCGGCTCGCCGAGCCGCGCAGCGCCGTCTGGCCCGCCGACCCGCTCGGCCCCCGGCGGGACGCCGTCGAGGAGGCGGCCGCGCTGGTGCTGGGCGCCGGGGAGCCGGCGGGGGACTCGCCGTGGTCGCGCGAGGTCGACCTCCTGCTGGCCGAGCGGGACGCCGCCACCGGGCCCGGCACCGTCGCGCTGCCGGTTCACCTGTCGGCGTCCCGGCTCGTCGAGCTGGCCGCCGACCCGGCGGTCCTGGCCGCCGCGATCCGCCGCCCGATGCCCTCCGAGCCGAGGCCGCAGGCGCGGCGCGGCACCGCGTTCCACGCCTGGCTCGAGCGTCGGTTCAACGCCGCCACGCTCGTCGACCTGCTCGAGCTGCCCGGCGCCGGCGACGACGACGCCGCCCCGGACGCCGAGCTGGCCCGCCTGCAGGCGGCGTTCGAGGCCTCGGAGTGGGCCGACCGGGTGCCCGTCGCCGTCGAGGTCGACCTCGAGACCCCGGTCGCCGGCCTCGTGCTGCGCGGCCGCGTCGACGCCGTCTTCTCCCGGCCCGACGGCGGCTGGGAGGTCGTCGACTGGAAGACCGGCCGCCCTCCGACCGGGGACCGCCGCCGCGCCGTCGCCGTCCAGCTCGCCGTCTACCGCCTCGCCTGGGCGCGCCTGCAGGGCGTCGACGTCGACCGCGTCGGCGCCGCGTTCTTCTACGCGTCCACCGGCGAGACCGTCCGCCCCGCCGACACCCTCGACGAGGCGGGCCTCGACGCCCTCGTCCGCGCCGTCCCCACCACCCCCTGACCGACGCCCTGTTTGGCACGGGGTGGCCCCGCGACGGTAGGTCCGTAGCGGGGCCACCCAGCGACGTTCCGGGACCGTCGTGATGCCGCCCAGTGAGGGGCATCGAGCGGGACGCCGCTGACCTCGGGGTCGGCGCTCCGCCGGCGGCAGGTATCACCGGCGCACGACGGCGCCTCCTCCTCCCGTGCTGCTCGCCGTCCCCCCGCCGCCGCGCGGCGCGCGCACCGTCCTCGACGAGCACCGGCGGCTGCTGGCCGTCACCGAGCGGCTGGTCCGCGAGTGCCATCCTGGCCACTCGGCCGGCGCCGTGATCCGCACGGTGATGGCCTGCCGCGACGAGCTGGCGCGAACCGGGGAGCGGTCCGCCCCCGACACGGCGGTGGAGGCGATGGCGCGGCGGCGGCTCACCACCGCAGGGTGACGCTCACCGCCCGGTGGTCGCCGACGTCCAGCCGCTCGACGGCCGGCCGGTGCGCGGTCACGCCGGCCGGCCCCAGGACGTGGTCGAGCTGGATCCGCGGCCGATCGCCGGGGAACGTCGGCGCCGCCACGAGACGTCGCAGCCCGAGCAGCCGCGCCGGCAGCTGACCGGGCAGGTTGAGATCGCCGGCGACGATGACGGGCGCGCGCAGCCCCGCGGCCCACCGTCGCAGCAGCCGCAGCTGGCGCACGGCGGTGGGCGGCGAGAACGACAGGTGGGTGCTGACGACCGTGCAGTCGTCGAGCTCGGCGGCCACCGCGACGCGGGGCTCGTCGGGGATCCACCACCAGCGGTCCGCACCGGTGAAGGGGTCGGGCGCCCGCAGCGGCAGCCCACCTCGGCCGTGGCCGAGCTCGAGCACGTGCCAGTCGCGCACCGGACGGCGCGACAGCACCGCCACGCCGTAGAGCGGGCGGCCGTTACCGCCGTCGGAACCGTCGGAGCCGTCGTGCCCGTGAGCGGCGTCCGGGTGCACCCGGTGCCAGCCCCGCACCGGGCTCGGCGTGCCGGCCAGGGTCGGCACGAAACGCCAGTACGGCGTCCCCATCGCCTCGGCCGCGACCTCGACCTGGTGCGTCCCGTGCGAGCGGGGCTGGGCGACGTCCACCTCCTGGAGGCAGACGACGTCCGCCCGCAGCGACGCCAGCGCCGCCCGCACCCGGTCGACCGGCAGGTGGACCGGCCCCGCGCCGCGGCCGGAGGCGAGGTTGAACGTCGCGACGCGCACCGGCTACAGCGCCGCGCCGCCGACGTCGGCGTCGAGGTCGCGCAGCATCTGCACCGCGTCGTCCACGACGTGCGCGTCGCCGGTGGTGGTGCCGTGCAGCAGCCAGCGGGCGAGCGCGAGCTCCCCGGCCAGGCGGGCGCGGGTGGCCAGGTGGCGGTCCGGCTGCTCGCGGCGCGCCACCGCGTACGACTCGAGCACCGAGTCCAGCGCGTCGGCGTCCGCGCCGACGGCCACCCAGGCGAGGTCGTCGGCCGGGTCGGCCACCCGGGCCTCGCCCCAGTCGAGCATCCCGACGACGCGGCCGTCCGCGACGAGCACGTGCTCCGCGACGAGGTCGCCGTGCACCAGCGACGGCTGGAACCGCCAGCGCCCGACGTCCTCGAGCAGCTTCTCCCAGCGCGTCAGCAGGCGCGTCGGCACGTGCCCGGTCTGCGCCGCCCGGTCGACCTCGGCGAGCCGCCGCTCGCGGTACTCGCGCGGGTCGTACACCGGTACCCCGGCCGACTCGGCGAGCGCGAGCGGCGCGTCGTGCAGGCTCGCCAGCGCACGGCCGAGCTCGGCGGCGAGCCCCGGTCCCGGGCGCAGCTCGCCGGGGTGCAGCGGCGCGCCGTCCAGGTAGGGGTAGACGACGGCGCGGCCGCCCTCGGGCAGCGGCGCCGACCCCGCGACCCGCGGGACGTCGAAGCGCAGGCCGCTCCGGTCGCGGTCCCCCAGCGCGGCGAGCAGGCGCAGCTCGCTCTCCAGCGCGGCCCCCGCAGCGGCGTGCCGGGGGGCCCGCACCACCCACCTTCGGCGCTGGACGTCGTCCACGACGGCGACGTCGAAGTCGGCGCCCGCGACCTCCGGACCGCGCGCGGACACCGGGTGCAGACCCCGCACGGCGGCGGTGGCCAGGGCGGCGAGCACGTAGGCGGACCGGGGCACGGCGACCACCGTAGGCGGCCACGGGCGCCGATGCCCGGCTGGGGCAGGCGTGTCGCGCTGCGACGCCTAGGGTTCCGTCATGCCCCTGCAGCGTCTGGCCCTCGGCCGCGCCACCACGGACCGGGCGGCCCACCTGCGCGCCGACCCCGACCTGCTCGACCGGCTGTGGCGCGAGCCCTCCACCCGGGTCGTGCGCGTGGGGGACGGCCGGACGCCGGTCGGCGACGGCCCCGCGCTGCAGCTCGTGGGCCCCGCCGACGTGCCGGACGACGGCGTGCGCGTCTTCCTGGGGCTCGGCGAGGCGGGGGAGGCGTACGTCGCAGCCGCGGTGGACGCCGAGGAGGACTGGCTCGGGCTGCGCCGGCTCGGCTCGGCGCTTGACGACAGGGACGCCGGCCTGCTCGTGCAGGCGGTCGCGCTGCTCAACTGGCACGCCACGCACACCCACTGCCCCCGCTGCGGGACGCTCACCGAGCCGGTCGAGGCCGGCTGGTCGCGGCGCTGCCCGGCGGACGGCAGCGGGCACTACCCGCGCACCGACCCGGCCGTGATCATGGCGGTGACGGACGACGACGGGCGGCTGCTGCTGGGCCACAACCCGGCCTGGCCCGAGCGCCGGTTCTCGACGCTCGCGGGCTTCGTCGAGCCGGGCGAGTCGATCGAGGCCGCGGTGCGGCGGGAGGTGCTGGAGGAGGTCGGCGTCGTCATCGGCGGGGTGGAGTACCTGGGCTCGCAGCCGTGGCCGTTCCCCGCGTCGCTCATGCTGGGCTTCACGGCGCACGCGGTCGAGACGCGCGTGCGCACCGACGGCGTGGAGATCACCGACGCCCGCTGGTTCACGCGCGACGAGCTGACCGCGGCGGTCGCGGAGGGCGAGGTGCTGCTGCCGAGCGGCATCTCCATCGCCCGGCGGCTCGTCGAGCACTGGTACGGCGGCGAGATCGCCGACGGCGCCGAGGCATGGCGCTGAGAGGTCCTCAGGCCCCGACGACCCGGGCGGGGTGGGTCGGCCGGTCGAACCGCAGGACGACGTCCGCGCGCTCGGCGGGCCACGTCTCGGTCGTGTAGCGGTGCCAGGCGCCGGTGACCCGCGGTGCGTCGCCGGGGTCGAGCCGGCGGGCGAGCGCGGCGTCCGTGGTCGTCAGGTGCACGGCGAGGTCGACGGCGTCGGCGGTCTCCCACCGCAGCAGGAACGGCCCGGAGACCAGCGCGACGGTGCCGGGGACCGCTTCGACGCGGTCGGCGCGGGTCGCCCGGTCCCGCGCGGCGTCCCACAGGGCCGGCAGCCAGGTGCCGCGGCCGCCGGGGCCGAGGCTGTCCAGCACCTCGCGCCGCAGCGCGTGCCAGTCGTACCAGCGCTCGTAGCCGGCGTCGGGGTCGTCGGGGCCGTGCTCGAGGCGCACCGAGCGCGGGCGCAGGTAGTCCTCGGCGCTGACCCTCGCGACGGGCCGCCCGAGCGCCGCGACGGCTCGCTCGACCGCGTCGGCGACGAGCGCGCAGTCGGCGGGCACCGCGCCGTCCACCGCGACGCGGGCGACCCGGCCGGCCGGCGGGTCGGCCAGGTCGCGCGCCGCCTGCGCGAGGTCGGCCGCGACGTCCGTGAGGTCGGCGGGCTCGACGCCCACTCAGGCGCCGAGACGGGCCTTGACCTCCGCGAGGGAGGGGTTGGTGGCGGCGCTGCCGTCCGGGAAGAGCACCGTGGGCACGGTCTGGTTGCCGCCGTTGACGCTCATGACGTACTCGGCGGCATCGGCCGCCTGCTCGATGTTCACCTCGGCGTAGGCGATGCCCTCGCGGTCGAGGGCGTTCTTCAGCACGCGGCAGTACCCGCACCACGTGGTGGTGAACATCGTGATCTCGCCGTCGGTGGGCAGGTGCTCGTTGACGGACGCCATGTCCGCGGCTCCTCGTCGGTCGGGTCGTCGGTCGGGAACGAAGGGTTCGACGCTGCACAACGCCTCGGCTCGCCCGGTTCATCCCCAGCCGCCGCGGCCGGTCGGCGGCGTGCCTTGCGAGGATGGGGACACCATGACCCCGCCTCCCGCCGACGCCGACGCCGTGCTCGCTGCCCTGGACCCCGAGCAGCGGCAGGTGGCGACGTCCCTGACCGGGCCGGTGTGCGTGCTCGCCGGCGCCGGCACCGGCAAGACCCGCGCCATCACGCACCGCATCGCCTACGGCGTCCACGCAGGCGTGTACGTGCCGCAGCAGGTGCTGGCCGTCACGTTCACCGCGCGGGCGGCGGGGGAGATGCGCTCGCGGCTGCGCGACCTCGGCGTCGCGGGCGTCCAGGCGCGCACCTTCCACGCGGCGGCGCTGCGCCAACTGCAGTACTTCTGGCCGCAGGCCGTCGGGGGGCCGCCGCCGCAGATCGTCGAGCAGAAGGCCCGGCTGGTCGCCGAGGCGGCCTCGCGCCTGCGCCTGCCGGTGGACCGGGCCGCGGTGCGGGACCTCTCCGCCGAGATCGAGTGGGCGAAGGTCAGCATGCTCACCGCGGACTCCTACGTCGCGGGCGCGGGCCGCGCCGCCCGCGGGACGCCGGCCGGTCTCGACCTCGCGACGGTCTCGCGGCTGATCCGCTCGTACGAGGACGTCAAGACCGACCGCGGCGTCATCGACTTCGAGGACGTGCTGCTGCTGACCGCGGGGATCCTCACCGAGCGGCCGGACGTCGCGGAGTCGGTGCGCCGCCAGTACCGCCACTTCGTCGTCGACGAGTACCAGGACGTGTCGACGCTGCAGCAGACGCTGCTCGACCTGTGGCTCGGCGACCGCGACGACCTCTGCGTGGTGGGCGACGCGAGCCAGACCATCTACTCCTTCGCCGGCGCGACCCCGTCGCACCTGCTGGACTTCCCCCGCCGCTACGACGGGGCGACCGTCGTCCGGCTCGTGCGCGACTACCACTCGACGCCGCAGGTGGTCTCCCTCGCGAACGCGCTGCTCGACCGTGCGCCCGCGGCCGCCACCCGCGCGCGCGTCCAGCTCGTGGCCCAGCGCGACCCCGGCCCGGAGCCCGAGTTCACCGAGTACTCGGACGACGTGGAGGAGGCCAGCGGCGTCGCGCGGCGGATCGCTCGCCTGGTCGAGGGCGGGACGCCGCCCTCGCAGATCGCCGTGCTGTTCCGCACGAACGGCCAGTCCGAGCCGCTCGAGCAGGCGCTCGCCGAGGCCGGCATCGGCTACCTGCTGCGCGGCGGGGAGCGTTTCTTCGCGCGTCGCGAGGTCCGCGAGGCGATCATGGTGCTGCGCGGGGCGGCGCGCGGAGACGACGGCGCGGCACCCCTGGGCGAGGCGGTCCGGGACGTGCTGGCCACCCAGGGCTGGACGCCGCAGCCGCCGGCGGCCACCGGGGCGGTGCGCGAGCGGTGGGAGTCGCTGCAGGCGCTCACCGCGCTGGCCGACGAGATGGGCACGGCGCGTCCGGACGCCCGGCTGACGGACCTCGTCGCGGAGCTCGCCGAGCGGGCCGAGGCCCAGCACGCGCCCACCGTGGAGGGCGTCACCCTCGCGTCGCTGCACGCGGCCAAGGGGCTGGAGTGGGACGCCGTGTTCCTCGTCGGACTCTCCGAGGGCCTGATGCCGATCTCCTTCGCCGACACCCCCGAGACGGTCGAGGAGGAGCGGCGCCTGCTGTACGTCGGCGTGACACGGGCCCGCGAGTCGGTGCACCTGTCGTGGACCCTCTCGCGCACCCCGGGCGGCCGGGCGTCGCGGACGCCGTCGCGCTTCCTCGACGGCCTGCGTCCCGTGCCCACCGGTGGCCGGGCCCGGCGGGAGCGGGGCGCGGGCGGGCGCAAGGGCGGCCCCGGGAAGGGCAGGGCCGCGCTGCCGCGCACGTGCCGCACCTGCGGCGGTGACCTGTCGACCGCTGCCGAGCGGAAGGTCGGCCGGTGCGTGAGCTGCCCGCCGACGTACGACGAGGCGGTGCTCAACGCGTTGCGGGAGTGGCGGTCTCGCACCGCAGCGGACGCGAAGGTGCCCGCGTACGTGGTCTTCACCGACGCGACGCTGGTCGCGATCGCCGAGGCCGGCCCGCGGGACGTCGCCGGGCTGGCAGGCATCGCGGGCGTCGGTCCGGTGAAGCTGGAGCGGTACGGAGCCGCCGTCCTCGAGGTACTCGGCCGGCACACCGCGACGCCGGCTTGATCGCCACCGGGACACGATCGGGCCAAGCGATCGGAAAATGCGTTGTGCGCCGCTGACGGCGCCCCGTAGTGTTCACGACGTCCAGCCGAGACCTGTCTCGCGCGTCCGCGCGAGTCGGCCGCGGGCCGGCAACCGTGAGAGGAGGGTAGGCCAGATGGAGACCACCACGATCGCGTTCCGCGACGTCGTCGCCGCGCGTCCGCGCGCGCCGAAGGCTGCCTACCCGCTGACCGCGCCCACTCGGGCCGCGCTCGGGGGAGAGGTCTGCCCGACGGGCGCCGGCCTCACCGCCGTCCGCACCGACGTGTTCGTGCCCGCTCCGGGTTCTTCGCCTGGGGGCCATCCGGCGTAGGTCGACTCGACCAGCATCCGGCGCCTCCAGGCCGCGGAACCCGAACCCGGGATCCGCGGCCTTTCTCATTCCCGCCCACCACGAGTGACCAAGGAGGTGACCGATGCAGCTCACGGCACTGCTCGACGCGCTGAGCGACCAGGTCGAGGACCCGACCGGCTCCAGGACCAGCGCGGACGACGACATCCCCTGCCGCGCCCACGACGCCGAGCTGTGGTTCGCCGAGTCCCCGGCCGACGTCGAGTTCGCCAAGTCCCTGTGCCGGACCTGTCCCGTGCGCGAGGCCTGCCTCGCCGGTGCGCTCGAGCGCCGTGAGCCGTGGGGCGTCTGGGGCGGCGAGCTCTTCGTCTCCGGGGTCGTCGTCCCGCGCAAGCGTCCTCGGGGACGCCCTCGCAAGTGCGAGGCCGCGGCGTGACCGCCGTCCGCACCCGTCAGGTCAGCAGGACCCAGGACCGACGCCCTCAGACCCCCAGGAGCATCACCATGAACCTTCTGCACGAACACCTCGCCCGCGCCCGGTGTCGCGAGCTGCTCGCGGCCTCCTCCGCGGAGCGCCTGGCCCGTCAGCTGCGGTCGCAGCGTCGGGCCGCCCGGCTGGCGCGTCGCGCCGGCCGCCTCGCCCAGCGTTCCGGCGCGTGGGTCGAGGCACCCGCCGTCGCGCGCTGACCCGACGGCGTCCCACGACGTCCGGGGTCGCGACAGCGCGCGCGGGCGAGCTGTTCGTTCAGAAGGTTCATCGTCCTGCTCCTGGAGGTCTGGGGGCGTCGGTCCTGGCGGGTGGCGAACTGACTGGCGCGGACGGCGGTCACGCCGCGGCCTCGCACTTGCGAGGGCGTCCCCG
>JBKHXE010000039.1:0-5916 GCA_046566185.1 Actinomycetes bacterium
CGGGGCACGCCGGGTCCTCGCACGCGACGTCCTTCGGGCCGAGGACCACGGTGCGGCCGCGGGCCATCACGTCGCGGGCGTGCGCGACCGCCTCGGGGGCGTGGTGGGCGCCCGCGCCGTCCCAGGCGAGCGTCGCGGCGGCGTCGCTGAGGGCGACGGCGGGCGTGCCGAGCAGGGCCCGCAGGTGCCGGGCGGCCTTCTCGGCGCCGCCTCGGGTCAGGCCGTCGCGCAGGTGCGGGGCGGCCAGGGACGCCGTGTGCAGGGTCGCGAACGTGGCCCGGTCGGCGTCCGTGCCGAGGTCGGTGCGCTTGCGCACGGCGCGCACCCACAGCAACAGGCCGATGGTGAGCAGGACGGCGCCCACCACGACCGCCTGCGTCCCGGTCACGAGGGGCAACCTACCCGGGCCTACTGTGGCGGGCCGTGACCGATCCGCTGACGTCCCTGGCCGCGCTCGACGGCGTCGCCGAGGCCGTCGACGAGGCCCGGGGCGCGTGCGAGCGCCTCCGGTGGCACCCCGCCCTGCGCCGCCGCACCGCCGAGTGCCGGGTCGAGTCGGGCGTGCGCGCGGCCCGCTGCTCGGCCGCCCTGGAGGGCGGCCGGCTGCCGCTGGAGCTGGTCCGGGACGCCGCGCGCGGCGCCGCGGAGCTGCCGTCGGACGGCGCCGGGCTCGTCGTCCGCGGGGCGCTGCGGGCCCACGCCGAGGCCGAGCGGCTCGCGGACGCCGGCGGACGCTCGCTTGCCGCGGCCCCCTGGCAGGCGCTCGCCCGGCTGCACGTCGCGGCCGCCGCCGGCCTGGTGGACGCCGACGCGCTCGGCCGGCCCAGGCTGGCCGGTGAGCCGCCCCGCGACGTCCCCGAGGGCGCCCTGGCCCCGGACGGCGCCGAGCTCGCCGCGCGCCTCGAGGCGCTGGGCGGCCTGCTGTCGACGCCGACCGCGGCGCCGGTGCTGGTCCTCGCGGCCGTCGCCCACGCCGAGGTGATGACGCTGCGTCCGTTCGTCGCCGGCAACGGCCTCGTCGCGCGCGCCCTCGCGCACGCGCTCGTCGTCGGCCGCGGTCTCGACCCGACCGGCGTGGCGGTGCCCGAGGCAGCCCACCTCTCCGACGCGAACGGCTACGCCGCCGCGCTCGCCGGGTACGCGTCCGGTTCCCGGGACGGCGTCGCGGCGTGGGTCCGGCACTGCGGCTGGGCGGTCGTCGCCGGCGCCGGGGAGGGCACCGTCGTCGCGGACGCCGTCCTCGCCGGTCGCCTGCCGGCGGCGTAAGCCGATCGTGGAACTGCAGCAGGCGGAAAGTATGGCGGGACGCGAACAAGTCCAAACGTGCCAGCGGTCGCCGAAAAGGGCCCGAGGCGAGCGGCAGCTGGCCGGCTGAAGGTGGGGGCGGAGGAGCTGTCGGGTCAGGAGGGCGGGGCAACGCACGCGGATTCGGCGGTGGAGGGGCGCCTCGGAAGGTCCGATGAGGGAGGAAGAGCATGAATGAGTCGTGGACCTGCGAGTATTTCTCGCTGGCTGATCCTCAGCGTGATGGACGACATGATCCAGTTCCAGTGATCAGAAGGATGGCCGATGCGTTGGAGGCGCTGGGTGACGGGCTCTGGATCCACGCGCTTTCATGGGACGTCGATGTCGTAGATGGCGAGTACGCACCTACCATCACTGTCTACTTCTCGCGAGAAGGGAGGCAAGAACGTCCCGCGCCCTGAACCGAACCGGTCGGGGGTGGATCGATCCCACTGGCGGGAGCCACGGCATCGATCAACCGCAGGCGTCCTGGACACGCTGAGCGAACCAGCCGACGACCCGCGACCACTCGGGGAAGACGCGGCCGTGCTCGCCGTCCACGAGGAACTGCACCTGCGCGCCCGCGTCGGCGCGCTGGGCGGCCGAGGTGCACCGCTCGACCACGACGTCCAGGCGGACGGTGACGGTGCGGTCGGTCGGCAGCGTGGCCGGCAGGCCAGGCTCGGCGGCGACGACCGTGCCCGGCGGGCTCTTGACCGTGAGCTCCACCGGCTCGCCGGTGTCGTTGAACAGGGACAGGCCGAGTCGCCCGTCGTCGTCCACGGAGGTCTGCCACGCCTCGACGTCCTGGCGCGGGTACCCGCAGAGCTCCCCGAGGGCTCCGCTCACCCCGCCGCCGGTGCCCAGCCGACCCGGCTCGACGGTGTGCCGGGTCCCGTCGGCCGCGCTCACCACGAGCCGCAGCCCACCGAGCCGACCTCCCCGGTCGCAGTCCGGGGTGAGGGCCACGTCCCCCTCGACCGAGGCCCCCGGCGGCACGGTGAGCGGCTCGGACAGCTCGGCCTCCAGGACCGCGCCGGTGAACGTGACGTCCTCCACGGTGACCGGCGCGGAGCCGGCATTGACGACGACGATCCCCAGGCCCACCGCGTCGCCGGACGAGAACCCGTCCTCGTAGGTGAGGTCGGCCAGCACCGCGACCGTCGACCGGGCCTCCGCCTCGTGGGCCCGCTCGGCCAGCCCCGCGCCCAGCAGGGCGCCGACGAGGGCCGCCACGGCCACGGCGGCGAGCAGGAGGCGGTTGCTGGTCGCCCACCGCCACGCGACGCCGACCTGGCCGCGGGCGGACGGCCGGCTCGGTGACGGCGACAGCCGGTCGGGGGCGGTGGCGTCCAGGTCCTCCACGACGGCTCGCGGCTCGGGGAGCGCGCCGGCGCCGCGGCGGTCCTCGAGGTCCTCCGCCGACCCGAGCACCTCACGGCTCACGGCGTCCTCCTCCCCCGCGCCGATGACGGACGGCGACGCCCCCGAGGGGACGCCGCCGCCGACACGACAGGCCGGCTACCAGGCGTGCGATGCGTCGTCGCCGGCCGGGGCGAGCCCGACACTGACGGGTCCCTACGGGGACTGCCCGCGCGTGGGTACCTGCCTGCCGTGTGGTCCTCATCGCCCGGTGCGACCTCTCGGTCGGGCCGTCCGGTGAGAGCCGTCGCTGCCCTTCCTACTCCTGTCCGCCCCCGTTTGGGAAGGGTCCGGCGCGGGCGACCTCAGCCCTCCGCGCGTCGCGTGCGCCGCCGTCCGGCGTACCAGGCGAGCCCCGCGGCACCGGCACCGAGAGCGGCGACCGCCGCCTGTGGCCGCGACACCGGCAGCCTGCCGACCCCCCGACGCAGGGGTACCGGGCGGGTGAAGGTGCGCACGGGCCAGCCGCGGCGCACCGCCTCCCGGCGCAGCGCCCGGTCGGGGTTCACCGCCGTCGGGTGCCCGACGGCCTCCAGCATGGGGAGGTCGGTGACCGAGTCGGAGTCGGCGAAGCACTGGGTGAGGTCGTAGCCGTGCTGCGCCGCGAGCCGGCGCACCGCCTCGGCCTTGGCGGGCCCGTAGACGTACTCCTCGATCTCCCCGGTGAACCGTCCGTCCGTGATCGTGACCCTCGTGGCGACCACGCGGTCGGCGCCGAGCATCTCCCCGATCGGCTCGACGACCTCCGCGCCGGACGACGACACGATGACGACGTCGTGCCCCGCGGCGTGGTGCTGCTCGATGAGCTCGTGCAGCGTGTCGGCCACGATGGCGCGCACCTGGGCGACGTCCCAGCCGGTGACGAGCGTCGACAGGTACGCCCGCATCCGCTCCCATCGGGTCGTGGTCCGCGCCGCGCGAGAAGGCCAGCGCGCTCGACCGCGCGATCATCGTCTTGTCGAGGTCGAAGAAGGCCGCGACGCGCGCCGTGCTCACGTGCTGAAGCCTCGCACCTCCCCTCCCCAGGCCGGGGTCGTCGTCACACCGTCCACAGCGGGGCATCCGGCGCCGTCGCTCGTCGTCGGCCCGGCCGAGGATCAGCGGCGTGACCGATCCGTCTCCCGTCCTGCTGGTGACCGCCGACGCGGCGCTCACCGAGGACGTGCGCCGCCTGGCCTCCGCAGTCGGCGTCGCGGTCGACGTGCACCCGGACGGCGAGGCGGTCGGCCCGGCGTGGTCGACGGCCCGCGCGATCCTGCTGGGTGCGGACGCCGCGGCGGTGGGCGCACCGTCCCGCCGGCCGGGCGTCGTGCTGGTGGCGCGGGACGGGAGCGACGCCGTGTGGCGCCTCGCGGTGGAGGCGGGCGCCGAGGCGGTGGCCCGCCTGCCGGACGACCAGGCCTGGCTCGTGGAGCGGCTCGCCTGCGCGGTCGACGGTCCCGCCACCTCGGGACGGGTGGTGGGTGTCGTCGGTGGGCGCGGCGGGGCCGGGGCGTCCACCCTGGCGGCGGGGCTCGCCGCCGCCGCGTCGTGGGCCGGTCTGTCGACGCTGCTCGTGGACGGCGACCCGGGCGGCGGCGGGCTCGACCTGCTGCTCGGGCTGGAGGCGGAGCCCGGCCTGCGCTGGGTGGACCTGCGCGACGTGCGCGGGGTGCTGCGGGCGGCGGTCCTGCACGACGGGCTGCCGGTGGCCGACGGCGTGCGGCTGCTCTCGCACGGCCGCGGGGACCTCGGGCCGGTGCCGGTCGCCGCCCTCGAGGCGGTCCTGGACGCCGGACGCCGGGGCCACGACGTGGTGGTCGCCGACCTGCAGCGCACCGACGACCCGGCCACGACCGGCGCGCTGCGGCGTCTGGACGCGTGCGTCCTCGTGGTGCCGGCCGAGGTGCGCGCGTCCGCCGCCGCCGCGGTGCTCGCACCGCACCTGCGCCGGCACGTGGCCGACGTGCGCCTCGTCGTCCGCGGCCCAGCGCCCACCGGCCTCGCCGCCGAGGTCGTGGCCGACACCGTCGGGCTGCCGCTGGCCGCCGTGTGGCCGGACGACCCGCGGCTCGCGGTGGACGGCGACCACGGCCGGGCGCCCGGGCGCCGGCCGGGCAGCAGCCTGGCCCGGCTGGCCCGCCGGCTGCTCGCCGAGCTGGCCGAAGCGGACGCCGCGGCGCCGCGCGCGTGGCGGCAGGCCGTCGCATGAGCCGGCGACGCCGCGACGTCGACCCTCTGCTCGTCGAGGACGTCCGCGCGCGGCTGGCCCGAGACGGTCTGGTTCCGGGGCGGGTGCCCGCCTCGACGGTCGCGGCCGCGCTGCAGCGCGCCGGGCCGGTCAGCGGCGCCCCACCGCTCGGCGCCGGTGGCGTCCTGGCGGCCCTCGACGGGGTCACCGCCCACCTGTCCGGCGCCGGGCCCCTGCAGCCGCTGCTCGACGAGCCGGGGGTGACCGACGTGCTGGTCAACGGGCCCGCGGAGGTCTGGGTGGACCGCGGCGACGGCCTGCGGCGGGTCGACCTGTCGCTCGGCGGCGAGGACGACGTGCGCGCGCTGGCCTGCCGGCTGGCGAGCGCCGCCGGGCGTCGGCTCGACGACGCCAGCCCGTGCGTCGACGCGCGGCTGCCGGACGGCGTCCGGCTGCACGCGGTGCTGCCTCCCGTCAGCCCGGCCGGCACCCTGCTGTCGCTGCGGGTGCCGCGCCGGCGCACGTTCACCCTCGACGAGCTGAGCGACGTCGGCACCGTGCCGCCCACCTGGGTGGGCCTGCTGCGGGCCGTGGTCGAGGCCCGGCTGTCGTTCCTCGTCAGCGGCGGCACCGGGTGCGGCAAGACGACGGTCCTGTCGACGCTGCTGTCCCTCGCGGCGCCGGGGGAGCGACTCGTCCTCGTCGAGGACTCCGGTGAGCTGGCGCCCTCGCACCCGCACGTGATCCGGCTGGAGGCCCGGCACGGCAACGCCGAGGGTGTCGGCGGCGTCGGCCTCGACGAGCTGGTGCGTCAGGCGCTGCGGATGCGCCCCGACCGCATCGTCGTCGGCGAGTGTCGTGGAGCCGAGGTGCGCGAGCTGCTCGCGGCGCTCAACACCGGTCACGAGGGCGGCTGCGGCACCCTGCACGCGAACTCGGCGGCCGACGCGCTCAACCGGCTCGAGACGATGGCGCTGATGTCCGGCATCGAGATCCCGCTGATGGCGTTGCGCGCGCAGGTGGCTTCGGCGATCGACGTC
>JBKHXE010000040.1:0-28460 GCA_046566185.1 Actinomycetes bacterium
GCCCCGGGCGACGACCGCCGAGGACGCGTGGGCCGCGCTCGTCGCCGCGCGGGCCGTCTCGGCGGTCGGCGGGCCGCACCGCGGCGGCCCCGTCGACCGGGTGCTCGAGCTCGACCGGCGCGAGGGCGCCGAGTACGCCCGCACGCTGTCCGCCGCGCTCGCGCACCCCGGCGACCCGCGCGCCGCGGCCGCCCGCCTCCACGTGCACCCGAACACGTTCCGCTACCGGATGCGGCGGCTGCGGCAGGAGGTGCCGCTGGACCTGGACGACGAGACGGTGCGGCTCGCGCTCGCCCTGCAGCTGCGGGCGGCAGGCGCCGTCCCCTGACGAGGAGAAGGGCCCCGACCGCCACCGGTCGGAGCCCTCGTCGTGCTGCTCCCGCGACTGGACTCGAACCAGTAACCTGCCGGTTAACAGCCGGCTGCTCTGCCAATTGAGCTACGCGGGACCGGCGCCCGGTCGACCGGGCGCGCGAGTCGGAACTGTAGCAAAGCCCCGCGCCCGTCCTGGACTTCAGGGGGCCAGGCCGACGGCCGCCTCGACCTCCCGGCGGACGGCGTCCACCTCGGCCGCGAGGTCCGGGTCGTCGAGCGCGATCCCCGGGTCCGGCAGCACCTGGGTCACCAGCCCGACCCGGGTCCGGCGGACGACGACGCGCACCCCCCGGCGGCCCCGCACCTTCACCGTGCGGGACAGCACGACCGACGACTGGACGCGCTCGCGCAGCGTCTCGGGCAACAGGGTGCGCGTGTCGCCGAGGATCGCCAGCCGCAGCACCCTCCCGTCGACGAGACGGACGTCGACCACGCGGCCGTCCGGCTCCCACGTCGCGGTGTCCACCTCGTGCCACGGGACGGCGGCCGACCGTCCGGAGCCGTCCGCCAGCAGCAGCCGGTCGGAGGACGCGGCCGCCGTCACCCCGTCGTCCAGGGTGGCCGCCGCCAGCACCCGCTCCCCCGGCTCCAGGCCGAGGTGGTCGGCGACGTCCGCCGGCACCCTCGGCCGGCGGGGGAAGCGGTCACGCAGGCCCACGGGTCAGTCCTCCCTCAGCGCCCGGCGGCGGGCCGCCAGCTCGAACAGCTCGCGGTAGGCGGCGCTGGCGCCGGTCGCGTCCCCGGAAGCCTCGAGCCGCTGGGCCCGCCCCCGCAGCTCGGCCTCGCGTCGCAGCAGGTCGCGGTCGGCCACGCCCCGCACCAGGCTGCCGGCGAGGGTGGCGACGGCCTCCTGCCCGGTGACCGGCAGCTGCCCCACCGCCAGCTCCTGCACCAGGGTGCGGACGGCCTCGGGCGCGGCCTCGCGGACGTGCTCCGCCCAGCCGGACGACGCCTTCGCGACGCCCCCGAGCGCACGCACGGCGTCGTGGACGGCGCGGTGCGCGGGCGTCTGGAACGCCTCGCCGTCCAGCTCGTCGAACGACGCCGGCACCTGGTCGGGGTACTGCAGGACGGCCTGCAGCAGCTGCCGCTCGGCCTGCACGACCGGATCCCGCAGGTCGGATCGTGATGAGCCTGCTGATGCACGGGGCCGGGCGCGTCGGACGTCAGACACCCCGCCGCTCGCCGCCCTCACGTAGCCGTCGGGGTCACCCTCACCGATCCAGCCGGCGAGCCGACGGGCGTACTCGTTGCGTATCGCCACGTCACGGATCTGGCGCACCAGTGCGATGGCTTCACGTCGCGCACCAGTCCGCCCCTCGGGTGTCTCGAGGTCGTAGCGCCGCAGGATCGACCGGATCGCGAACTCGAACAGCGGCTGCCGCGAGCGCACGAGGTCCGCGACGGCGTCCGGTCCCTTCGCCAGTCGCAGGTCGCACGGGTCCATGCCGTCGGGGCCGACCGCCACGTAGGTCTGGGCGACGAACCGCTGGTCCTCGGCGAACGCCTTGAGCGCCGCCTTCTGCCCCGCCTCGTCGCCGTCGAAGGTGAAGACGACCTCGCCGTGCCGGGCGTCGTCGTCCGCCAGCAGCCGGCGCACCACCTTGATGTGGTCGGCGCCGAACGCCGTGCCGCACGTCGCCACCGCCGTGGGGACGCCCGACAGGTGGCAGGCCATGACGTCGGTGTAGCCCTCGACGACCACCACCTGCTGACGCTTGGCGATGTCGCGCTTCGCGAGGTCGAGCCCGTAGAGCACCTGCGACTTGTGGTAGATCGGTGACTCGGGGGTGTTGAGGTACTTGGGGCCGGTGTCGTCGTCGAGCAGCCGCCTGGCGCCGAAGCCGATCACCGAGCCGGTGACGTCGCGGATCGGCCAGACCAGCCGGCCCCGGAACGCGTCGTAGGCACCGCGCCCGCCGCGGCGGGCCAGCCCTCCGGTGACCAGCTCGTCGTCCGTGAAGCCGCGGCCGCGCAGGTGCCCGGTCAGGGCGTCCCAGCCGGGGGGCGCGAACCCGACGCCGAACTGCTCGGCCGCGGTGCGGTCGAAGCCGCGGGCGGCCAGGAACTCCCGCCCCGGGCGTGCGCCGGGCGTGGAGAGCTGTGCGGCGTAGAACTCGGCGGCGGCGGCGTGGGCGTCGAGCAGCCGCTGACGCCGCCCCACGTCCTGCGGACGCGGCCCGGCGCCGTCCTCGTACCGCAGCGTCATCCCGACGCGGGCGGCGAGGCGCTCCACCACCTCGGTGAAGGACTGGTGGTCGACCTTCTGCAGGAACGAGAAGACGTCCCCGCCCTCACCGCAGCCGAAGCAGTGCCACAGGCCGACCTGCGGCCGGACGTGGAACGACGGAGTGCGCTCGTCGTGGAACGGGCACAGGCCCTTGAGCGAACCGACCCCACCCGGCTTGAGGGTCACGTGCTCGCCGACGACGTCCTCGATGTGGACGCGTTCGCGGACGGCGTCGATGTCCTCACGCCGGATCCGCCCTGCCACGCGGTGAGTCTAGGTGCCGCACGCAACGTCACTGACGTTGATACGGCATCGACACCCAACCCACCTCGGAGCAGCATCGCCGGTGCGGCAAGTACGCTCACCGGAGGACCCACATGTCCCAGACCCAGCCACCGACCCACCGTCTCCTGCACGATCTGTTCAACGCTCGCGAGTTCGAGGCGACACGCGCTCACGCGGCCGCGGGCTTCACCTACACCGACTGCGGTTCGGTGGCGACGTACGACAGCATCGACCGTTTCATCGACACGTTCATGGCGGGCTGGGTCGCTGGATTCAGCGACGCCCGGGTCGACGTGGAGGGCGCCGAGTACATCGCGGGCGACCACGTCTCGGTGTGTCAGTTCCGTGCGACGGGGACGCACGACGGCACGTTCGCCGGAGTCCCGGCGACGGGGCGCAGCATCAACACTCCGTTCTGCGAGGTGCTCCACCTCGACGACGACGGGAAGGCCACGGACGGTCGGATCTACTACGACCGCCTGACGATCATGGAGCAGCTCGGCGTCGCCGGCCCGGCCGGCGTCCCCGCACAGCGCGACCTCGTCGGAACGCACCGCGCGCTGAACCAGCTGTTCAACCGGCGGGACTGGGACGGCATGCGGCCCTTCCTCGCCGACTCGCTCCGGTACGTCGACGTCGCGACCGGGCGGGCCAGCAGGGGCGTGGAGGAGTTCCTCGAACAGCAGCAGGGCAGCGTGCAGGGCATCTCCGACGGGCGCGCCGTCGACGACCGGTACCTGCAGGGACGCGACTTCACCGTCAGCCTCTTCGTCGGCACGGGCACCCACGACGGCACCACGCGGGAGGGGATCCCGGCGACCGGTCGCTCGATCAGTGCGGACTTCTGCGAGATCCTGCACTACGACCAGCACGGCAAGGTGGTCTCCGGCGAGCTGCGGTACGACCAGCTGACCGTCCTCCAGCAGCTCGGCGTCGTGGAGCTACCGGCCGAACTCCGGCCGCCGTCGGTGCCCCGCCCGTCCGAGCCGGCCGCGTCCGAGACTCGCACGGCGACGACCACGACGGACTGACCGCACCGACGCAAGCTCACCCGCCGGTGACCGGCTCGTCGGGGTCGGCGAAGCGCCTGGCGTCCAACGGGGCCTTCGCCTCGACCAGCGCCTTGAGCCTCGGCCCGTCGTCCCAGCGGTTGACGTGCGTCGCCGCGTGCACCGCGCCGTCCACGAGGTAGACGGCGGCGAACGGGCCGTCCTCCGGGTTCCCGCGCACGACCAGCGTCGACTCGCGGGGATCGGCGTACCCCCAGTACTCCATGCCGACGTCGTACTGGTCGGTGAAGAAGAACGGTGGCATGGCCCACTGCTCCCCCGCGCCCGCGAGCGAGCGGCCGACGAACGCGCCCTGGTCCTTGGCGTTGGCCCAGTGCTCCACGCGGATCCGGCGACCGGCCCAGGCG
This sequence comes from Actinomycetes bacterium, assembly GCA_046566185.1. GTDB lineage: Bacteria > Actinomycetota > Actinomycetes > Actinomycetales > SCSIO-59966 > SCSIO-59966. The sequence goes on from JBKHXE010000040.1 coordinate 4,308, forward strand.
TTCTCGACGCTGGCGACGTCGCCCGCGGCCCACACGTAGGGGTCCGAGGTGCGCAACCGGCCGTCGGTGACGATGCCGTCGGAGACCTCGAGCCGGGCACCGACCGCGAGCTCGGTGCGGGGGCCGACGCCGATGCCGACGAGGACGGCGGCGGCCGGCAGGGACGTCCCGTCGTCGGTGACGACCTCGGCGACGTGGCCGTTCCCGCGCAGGCGAGCCACCCCCGTGCCGGTGCGGACGTCGACGCCGTGGCGGCGGTGCAGGTCGGCGAACCAGCCGCCGAGGACGTCACCGCACACCCGGTTCAGCGGCGTGGGCGCGGGCTCCACCACGGTGACGTCGAGGCCCTTCTCGCGCGCGACGGCGGCGACCTCGAGCCCGATCCAGCCGCCTCCCACGACGACGAGCGGGCCACCCGCCGCGATCGCCTCCTGCAGTCGCTCGCTGTCGTCGAGCGACCGCAGGTAGTGGACCCCGTCGAGGTCGGCGCCCTCGACACCGAGACGCGTGGGGGCACAGCCGGTGGCGAGCAGCAGCCGGTCGTAGCCCAGCGAGCTGCCGTCCGACAGGCGGACGCGCCGGGAGGCCGTGTCGAGGCGGGTCGCCGTCACCCCCAGACGGAGCTCGACGCCGTGCTCGTCGTACCACCCGCTGCTCAGGGCGGCGAGGTCGGCGCGCTGCTTCGTCCCGGCGAGGAAGCCCTTCGAGAGGTCTGGCCGCTCGTACGGCGGATGCGACTCCTCCCCCACCACGACGATGTCGTCGTCACTACCGCTGTCCCGCAGGGCCTCAGCCGCCTTCGCCGACGTCAGCCCACCTCCCACGAACACGTACGTCAGCCTCGCCATGGGCACCACTCTCGCATCCGTGGGGTCGTTCGGCAGCCCCTGGCCAGTCACGCCGTGAGCCGCTGGTGCCAGGCCACCGCACTGGCGTCCGTGAGGGCCGCCACCTGGTCGACGACCACCCGCAGCCGGGCTGCGTCGTCGGGAGCCGACCGCCAGTCGTCGGCGTACGCAGGCTCCAGTGCGCGGGGCGCCATGTCGAGCAGGGCGTGCACCAGCTCGTGGACGACGTCCCGCTGCCGCGAGTAGGTGGGCTGGCGGTCCTCGGCGGTCATCACGAAGACGGCGGCCAGCCCCTTGAGCACGGCGATCTCGACCTGCGTGGACCGCGGCACGGTGACGTCGGCGGCGTAACGGGTCAACCGGCCGGGCCCGGCCACGGCCCGGGTGGCGCGTTCGACTGCCCCGCAGAAGCGCCCGATGAGCTGACTGGTCATGTCCTTCAGATCGGCCAGACCCCGTCTGTCCGCGGCGAACTCGCCGACCCAGTAGGGTGCGGCCTGCAGCTCCTGGAGAGCCTCCACCATCTCGGCGTCCTCGGCGTCCGGCAGGTACCAGGAACGGGTCTGCTCCACCACGCGGCTCACCTGCTCCCGGTCGTCGAGCACCGCGGGGTCCAGGCGTCCGCCGACGACGGCGTCCTCGACGTCGTGCACCGAGTAGGCCACGTCGTCCGCCAGGTCCATCACCTGTGCCTCGAGGCACCGCCGTCCTGGCGGGGCACCGTCCCTCAACCAGGCGAACACCTCGGCATCCTCACGGTAGACACCGAACTTGTCACCCCCGTCGGGGTGCTCCCCGCGACGCCAGGGGTACTTCGTCGCCGCGTCCAGGCTCGCCCTGGTGAGGTTGAGCCCCGCCGGACGTCCCGTGCGAGGGTCCACCACCTTCGGCTCGAGCCGCGACAGGAGCCGCAAGGTCTGCGCGTTGCCTTCGAAACCGCCGATGTCGTGGGCGATCTCGGCCAGCACCCGCTCACCGTTGTGGCCGAACGGCGGGTGTCCCAGGTCGTGCGCGAGGCAGGCCGTGTCGACGACGTCCGGGTCGCAGCCCAAGGACGCCGCGAGCTCGCGGCCGACCTGCGCCACCTCGAGGCTGTGCGTGAGTCGGGTGCGCGCGAAGTCGTCCGTGCCGGGACCGACCACCTGGGTCTTCGCCCCCAGGCGCCTCAGCGCCGAGCTGTGCAGCACCCGCGCCCGGTCGCGGGCGAAGTCGCCGCGTGCCGCACGCTTGGGGGGCTCCGGCGTCCAGCGCTCGCGGTCGCGGGCGGCGTACCCGTCCGTCACGTGCTGGCCCGCTGCCACAGCCAGTACGTGTAGGCGAGCGTCTCGCGGGCCGTGTACGGCACGGCCGCAGCCAGACCGCCGTTCGCCGGGCCGGTGCGCGTCGGCGACCCGAACGCGGTGCGCCCCTGCTGGCGCAGCATCTCGGTCGCCCGCAGCGAGTGCCAGGGGTCCGTCACGACAACCGCACTGTCCCAGCTGTTCTCGCCCATCACGACGGAGACGGCGCTCATGCTCGCCAGCGTGTTGCCGCCGCGGGATACGGCGACCACGTCGTCCGCCGGCACGCCGCGTTCGACCAGCCACCGCTCGCCCGCCTCCGCCTCGCTGAAGCGGTCACCGGGCCGCGCCCCGCCGACGGTGACGACGTCCGGGGCGACGCCGTCCTGGTACAGCTCCAGCGCGTGCTCGAGGCGGGCGGTCAGGTACGCCTGCGGCTCGCCGTCGTACTGGGCGGCCCCGAGCACCACGATGACGTCGCTGGCCCGCCGGTCGTCGCTGCGTGCCTCGACGACGATGCGGACGGCGACCACACCGAGCAGCAGCACGGCGAGGACGACGAGCAGGCCGACGAACCGGACCAGTCGCCTCATCGCGCTCCTTTCCTCGGGTCGACGCCCAGGCTATCCGCCACTGACGGACAGCTCGGCCTGGCGGACGGCGTCCAGCGCAGGGCCGGTGAGCGCTCGGTCGGCGAGCCAGCCGTCGGGCAGCGCGACTCGCTTGGCCGCGGCGGTCCGGCCGCGCGGACCCTCGGCCGGCTCCCCCGGCCAGGGCTGGCCGCTGTCGAGCGTGGAGAGCAGGTCGTCGAGCTGCCGCAGCGACTCGACCAGGCCCAGGGACGCGCGCGTCCGCTGGCCGACGACGAAACCCTTGAGGTACCAAGCGATGTGCTTGCGGATGTCGCGGCACGCCTTGAGCTCGTCCCCGTAGTGCTCGGCCAGCAGACGCGTGTGCCGACGCATCGTCTCGGCGACCTCGCCGAGGGTCGGACGGCGCCGCTCGGGACTGCCCTCGAAGGCGGCGGCGAGGTCCGCGAACAACCAGGGCCGGCCGAGGCATCCGCGGCCGACGACGACCCCGTCGCAGCCGGTCGACGCCATCATCCCCAGGGCGTCCTCGGCCGACCAGATGTCGCCGTTGCCGAGCACCGGGACATCGGTCACGACCTCCTTGAGGCGGGCGATCGCCGTCCAGTCGGCGGTGCCGGAGTAGAACTGCGCGGCGGTGCGCGCGTGCAGCGCGACGGCCGCCGCGCCCTCGGCCTCGGCCACGCGTCCCGCCTCGAGGTAGGTGAGGTGCGCGTCGTCGATGCCCTTGCGCATCTTCACCGTGACCGGGACGCCGGCCGGCTCGGCGGCCCGGACGGCGGAGCGCACGATCGAGGCGAACAGCTCGGTCTTCCAGGGCAGCGCCGAGCCGCCACCCTTGCGGGTCACCTTGGCGACGGGACAGCCGAAGTTGAGGTCGACGTGGTCGGCACGGTCCTCCTGGACGAGCATCCGCACGGCGGCGGCCACGGTGACCGGGTCGACCCCGTAGAGCTGCACGCTGCGGGGGTGCTCGTCGGAGTCGTGGCGGATGAGCCGCATCGACTCCGGCGTCCGCTCGACCAGGGCGCGCGACGTCACCATCTCCGAGACGTAGACCCCGGCCCCGAACTCGCGGCACAGCCGCCGGAAGGCCTGGTTGGTGATCCCGGCCATCGGCGCGAGGACCACGGGGGTGTCGACGACGTGCCGGCCGATGCGCAGCGGGCGCGCGGCGGTGGCGGTCGTCGAGGGGGTCACGCGCTCCATTGTGCGACATCGGGCGGGGACGGCGTCACGGCCGGCCGCTCGCGCCGTGGGGGGCATCACGACGTTCCGCGAACGTCGCTGGGTGGCCCCGCTACGGACCTACCGTCGCGGGGCCACCCTGCGCCGTTCGGAGTCAGCAGCCGGGGAGGCGCGCGGCGAGGTAGGCCTCGACCTGGTCGAGGGCCACGCGCTCCTGGTGCATGGAGTCGCGCTCACGGATCGTGACGGCCTGGTCGTCGAGGGTGTCGAAGTCGACGGTGACGCAGAAGGGCGTGCCGATCTCGTCCTGACGGCGGTACCGGCGGCCGATGGCGCCGGCGTCGTCGAACTCGATGTTCCAGCTGCGACGCAGCTGCGTGGCGAGGTCGCGGGCCTTCGGCGAGAGCGCCTCGTTGCGCGACAGCGGCAGGACGGCGGCCTTCACCGGCGCCAGGCGGGGGTCCAGGCGCAGCACGACGCGCTTGTCGACGCCACCCTTGGCGTTGGGCGCCTCGTCCTCGGCGTAGGCCTCGAGCAGGAACGCCATCATCGGCCGGCCGACACCGGCCGCTGGCTCGATGACGTACGGCGTCCAGCGCTCGTTCTTCGTCTGGTCGAAGTACGACATGTCGACGCCCGAGTGCTGCGAGTGCGTCGACAGGTCGAAGTCGGTGCGGTTGGCGACGCCCTCGAGCTCGCCCCACTCCGAGCCGGCGAAGCTGAACCGGTACTCGATGTCCACGGTGCGCTTGGAGTAGTGGGAGAGCTTCTCCTTCGGATGCTCGTACTCCCGCAGGTTCTCCCGGGCGATCCCCAGGTCGACGTACCAGCGCATGCGCTCGCCGATCCAGTACTGGTGCCACTGTTCGTCGGTGCCCGGCTCGACGAAGAACTCCATCTCCATCTGCTCGAACTCGCGGGTGCGGAAGATGAAGTTCCCCGGCGTGATCTCGTTGCGGAACGACTTGCCGATCTGCCCGATGCCGAACGGCGGCTTCTTGCGCGCCGTCGTCATGACGTTGAGGAAGTTGACGAAGATGCCCTGCGCGGTCTCCGGCCGCAGGTAGTGCAGGCCGGACTCGTCCTCCACCGGACCGAGGTAGGTCTTGAGCATCATGTTGAACTCGCGAGGCTCGGTCCACGCGCCGCGGGTACCGCAGTTCGGGCAGGCGATCTCGGCCAGGCCGTCGGCCGGCCGGCCCTTCTTCTCCTCGAACTCGTCGAGCATCTGATCGGCTCGGAACCTCTTGTGGCACGACTGGCACTCGGTGAGCGGGTCGTGGAAGGCCTCGACGTGCCCGCTGGCCACCCACGTCTGTCGCGGGAGGATCACCGACGAGTCGAGCCCCACGACGTCCTCACGACCGGTGACCATCGAGCGCCACCACTGCCGCTTGAGGTTCTCCTTGAGCTCCACACCGAGCGGGCCGTAGTCCCAGGCCGACCGGGTGCCGCCGTAGATCTCCCCGCTGGGGAAGACGAAGCCCCGGCGCTTGGCGAGGCTGACGACGGTCTCGATGCGGTTGCTGGGGGCAGCCACGGGGATCACTCCATCCGGCTGGGTGTCGGCGGATCGGGATCGTGCTCGGAAGAGGGCAAGGCTACCGGCCGGTCAGGCGGCACCCTCACCGCCGTCCTCGTCCGGCTCGGGGACGAACAGGTGCTCCGGCACCCGTCGCCGGATCTCGGCGACGGCCGCGTCCCCGCCTCGCCAGTCCCGAGGGAAGACCGGGACGGCCGGGCCGTCCCCGCTCTGCACGACGTGGTCGCCGCCGGACGTGTACGTGACCCCCACGACGTCGTCCCAGCGGGCGACCAGGTCGCCCTCCGGCAGGCGCAGCGCGAGCCCCGTGTCGCCCACCACGAGACGGCTGCCCCCGGGCAGACCCTTGAACAGCCTCGGCCGCAGCTCCCGCCCCGCGGGGACCGGGCAGCTGCTCCAGGCCAGGCGGCGAAGCCCGGCGCCGGCGAGCTCGGTCTCACCGGGCAGCAGCACCAGCAGGCGATCGGCCGCCGCGGCCACCGCCTCCCGGACGTCCCCTGCGGTGCGGCGCCGCGTCTGCTCGTACATCTCGGCCGGGGACCTCACCGTCTCGCCGAGGAGGACGTCGTAGGCCGCCGACCCGACCGCGTCGTCCAGACCGCGTGGGTCGCCCAGCTGCTCGAGGGCCTCCTGCTCGTCGTCCGCGATCTCCTGCGGCGTGGGACCGCGCTCGGCGACCCGGCGGACGACGTCGAGCAGCAGCGCTGCGACCTCCTCGGCGCGCTCCTCGTCGTTGTCGGCGAAGAGGGCCACCTCGCTGGTGCCCGCGTCGACCGCGACGCCGTCGTGGTCCACGTGGTAGGCCAGCCCCTTCTCGTGGCGCACGAGGTCGGTGGCCGCGCGGGAGAGCAGCCGGCCGACGGCAAGGTCCATGCCCGTGCCGCCCGCCACCGGCAGCGAGACCGCGGTGCCCCCCGACTGCGGGTCCCAGGCCGGCAGGTCCAGCGGACGGGGCGGGGGCGCCACGAGGGGCATCCGCTCTCCCGGCGGCAACGCCAGTCGCAGGTCCGCCGGGACGTCTCCCACCAGCGCCAGGACGGCGTTCCCCCGGGTGAAGTACCGGGCACTCCAGTCCCGGACGGTGTCGGCGTCCGCCGTACGGACCCCCATGTCGCGGTACGCCAGCAGACCGGCGCCCCGGCACCCGTACCGCAGGCTCGCCGCCTCGCCGGCCGGGCCGCAGCCGCCACCGGACTCCTCGGCGCGCAGCACGCGGCGCTCCACCTCGAGCGGGGCCGTGTCCAGCGCCGCGAGCTGCCGGCACACGCGCGCCAGGAAGTCCACCACGTGGTGCGCACTGCCGCTGGCGACGAAGGTGGTCGTGTGGGTGGAGACGTGGGCGTTGGCCTCGATGGGCATCCTGCCGACACCGCGCATGACGAGGTGCTCGACGAGGTGGGTCACCCCGCCGCCGAGGAACGACTCGTCGGCACGGCCGACCCGGAAGACCAGGGATGCGCTCAGCGGCTGGGTCGACGGCGTCCACACCACCGGCACACCGTCGACGTCGGCGAACTGGAAGGAATCGAGCAAGGGCACGGCCGGACCCTAGGGCACACCGCTCACCGGTCGTCGGCGAGCGCCCCGTCGCGCTCGTCGACCTGGCCGGCGCGCGCGTCCAGCCGCACCTCGAAGGCGCTCGGCTCGTCGAGGCACCGGTACATCAGCGGCACGGCGTGCAGCTTGACCTCGTACGACGACAACGCCCTGCGGTAGGAGCCCACCGACTCCCACTCGCTGGCCATCACCCACAGGCCGCCGTCGTCCACGGCCCTGCCGATCCGGACGGCGAGACAGCCCGGGCGGGCCGAGAGCGCCTCCAGCGCCGGCCGCGCCTGCTCCAGGAACGCGTCGGTCTCGGACGGGGCGACGCGGTATCGGCTGATGACGAGCACGGGGCCTCCGGCGGACTGGGGACGCTGTCAGGATGCTCGCATGCCCCCCGCGTCGCGGCGCGAGCGCGTCGAGCGCGCTTCCTCCCTGGCGCTCGAGCGACTTGCGGGCGTACCGGTGTGGCTGCCGGCCCTCGCCGTGGGCGTCGTCGTGGTGCTGGCGCTGGTGGCCGGCGGAGCGTCTGGTCCGCGTCGCCGTGACCGGGGTACTGCTGGCGTGGGCGGCCGCGCGACTGCTGGGCTGAGGACGGTCTTTTGACAAGCGCGGCTCCAAAAATGAGAATGGGTCTCATGTCTGGTCTCCGCAGAGCACTCGTCGTCCCTGCTGCCGCCACTGCCCTGCTCGTGGCCGCCTGCGGAGGGGAGTCGCAGACCGCCACCACCGCCGAGGACGCCGCACTCGAGGTGGTGGCCGGCTTCTACCCCCTGCAGTTCGTGGCCGAGGCGGTGGGCGGTGACCGCGTCGCCGTCACGAACCTCACCCAGCCGGGCGCGGAGGCCCACGACCTCGAGCTCGCCCCGCGGGACGTCGCACAGCTCGCGGAGGCGGACCTGGTGGTGCACCTGGCCGGGTTCCAGCCCGCGGTGGACGACGCCGTCGAGTCCGAGGTGGAGGGTGCCCTCGAGGTCTCGGAGGCGGCGCGGCTGACGCCGGCCTACACGCCGGACGAGCACTCCGACGAGGACGAGCACGCGGACGACGAGCACGCCGGCGGGGACGCGGACGAGGGCGTGACCGACCCGCACTTCTGGCTCGACCCCCTGCGGCTGGCGGACGTCGGCGAGGCGGTGGCGGGCCGGCTGGCCGAGCTGGACCCGGACGGCGCCGACGTGTACGCCGACAACGCCGCGAGCCTGCGCGAGGAGCTCGAGGCGCTCGACGAGGAGCTCGCCTCCGGCCTGGCGAGCTGCGAGGTCACCGACCTCGTCACGGCGCACAACGCCTTCGGCTACCTCGCGGAGCGATACGGGTTCACCCAGGTCGGCATCAGCGGCCTGAGCCCGGAGGACGAGCCCGACCCGCGGACCATCGCCGAGATGGCCGAGCTGGTCAGCGAACGGGGTGTGACCACCGTCTACTCCGAGGTGCTGATCGACCCCGCCGTGGCCCGGACCGTCGCGGACGAGGCCGGCGTCCGGACGGCGGTGCTCGACCCGATCGAGGGGATCACCGACGAGAGCGCCGGCGACGACTACGTCTCGGTGATGCGCGCCAACCTGGAGACGCTGCAGGAGGGACAATCCTGCGCGTGAGCACCCTGACCGGCGACGCGCCGGTGATCGCGGCCCGCCACCTGTCCGTGGGCTACGGCGACGCCGTCGTCGTCCGGGAGGTCGACCTGACGGTGCACCGCGGCGAGACGGTCGCCGTCCTGGGGGCCAACGGCTCGGGCAAGACGACGCTGATGCGCGGCATCCTGGGCCTGGCGTCCGTCGTGGGCGGCGAGCTCCACCTGTTCGGTGTGCCGGCGCGCGAGCTGACGGACCGCTCGCGCATCGGGTACGTGCCGCAGCGGCACACGCTCGGGACCGCGGTGCCCGCCACGGTGCGGGAGGTGGTGGCCACCGGGCGGCTGGCCCGCCGTCCGTGGTTCCGCCGGGCCGGGGCCGCCGACCGGGCGGCAGTCGCGGACGCCGTCGAGACCGTCGGCCTCACCGACCGCGCCGACGCGAGCGTCCACGAGCTCTCCGGGGGCCAGCAGCGTCGCGTTCTCATCGCGCGGGCCCTCGCCGCGGAGCCGGAGGTGCTCGTGATGGACGAGCCCACCGCCGGGGTGGACGTCGCGAGCCAGGACGCGTTCGCGGTGACGCTCGAACGCCTCGCCGGCAGCGGCGTGACGTTGCTGCTGGTCACGCACGAGATCGGCCCGCTGCAGGGGGTGCTGCGCCGCGCCGTGGTGGTGCGCGCCGGGCGCATCGAGTACGACGGCCCGTGCAGCGGCGACGTCCTCCGGGACGAGCACCGGCACGACCACCACCACGACGACCAGAGCCTCTCCGACGCCGCGCCCCCGGCGCTGACCGGGCTCGACCAGCCACGTCTGGGGCGATGAACGTGGGGCTCGAGCTGCTCGACTACGCCTTCATGCAGCGGGCGCTGCTCGCGGCGCTGCTCGTCGGCATCGCCGCGCCGGTCGTGGGTGTCTTCCTCGTCCAGCGGCGGCTGGCGCTCATCGGCGACGGCCTCGGTCACGTGGCGCTCGCCGGGGTGGCCGCCGGGTTGCTGACCTCGACCTCGCCGGTCTGGACGGCGCTCGCGGCGGCCGTCGGGGCCGCGGTGCTCATCGAGGTCGTCCGCGCCAGCGGCCGGTCGTCCGGTGACGTCGTCCTCGCCGTCCTGTTCTACGGCGGCATCGCAGGTGGCGTGGTGCTCATCAGCCTGTCCCCGGAGGGGTCCGCCGGGAACCTCACCGCGTACCTCTTCGGCGCCATCACGACGACCAGCCCGGCGGACGTCCGGGTGTTCGCCGTCCTCACCGCCGTCGTCCTGGTGGTGGCACTGCTGCTGACCCCCCGCCTGTTCGCGGTGAGCCAGGACGAGGAGTTCGCCCGCGCCGCCGGCCTGCACCCGCTGGCGGTCAACCTGGTGCTCGCCGTGCTGGTGGCCACGACGGTGGTCGTGTCGATGCGGACGGTCGGTCTGCTGCTCATCAGCGCCCTCATGGTGGTCCCCAACGCGGCGGCCCAGCAGGTCGCCCGCAGCTTCCGCGGTGCGCTGCTCGTGGCCGTGGCGATCGGCACGGCCACGAGCGTCGGCGGCGTCGCCGTGTCGTACTACGCCGACACCCCCAGCGGCGGGACGATCGTGCTGCTCGGGATCGCGGTGTTCCTGCTGGCCGTCTCGTGGCGGGCGGTCAGGGACGTCGTGGCGGCGCGGCGCCACCGCGGGGCCGAGGGGCACGCCGCGCACGAGCACGGCCCGGACTGCGGCCATCCGGCCGTGCCGCACGAGGACCACGTCGACTACGTTCACGACGGCCACCGCCACGCCCCGCACGGCGACCACTACGACGAGCACGGTGACCACGGAGTGGCCGCCGGGCCGCCCGCGCCGCCGACCTCGAGAGGACCTCGATGAGCCCCGCGACCCGCCGGAAGGCGTCCCCGCAGCGCGCGGCGGTGGAGGAGCTGCTGACGCGGGACGCCGGCTTCAGCAGCGCCCAGGACATCTACGCCCGGCTGCGCCAGCAGGGCAACCCGGTCGGCCTGGCCACCGTCTACCGGGCGCTGCAGTCGCTCGCCGACGACGGGGAGGTGGACGTGCTCCGCACCGACGACGGCGAGGCCGTGTACCGGCGCTGCAGCAGCGGCCACCACCACCACCTGGTGTGCCGGTCGTGCGGGACGACCGTCGAGGTGGAGGGGCGGCCGGTCGAGCGGTGGGCGTCCAAGGTGGCCGCCGAGCACGGCTTCGACGACGTGGACCACCTCATCGAGGTGTTCGGCACCTGCGCGGAGTGCCGGCGGGCCGCCGCGGGCTAGGTCGTCCGAGCGCCCGGGCTCAGGTCGCCCGGTCGACCGCTCCCCCGTACCGGCGGTCGCGGCGGGCGTACGTCTCGACCGCACGCCAGAGGTGACGGCGGTCGACGTCCGGCCACAGGTCGTCGAGGAAGACCAGCTCGGCGTAGGCCGACTGCCAGAGCAGGAAGTTGGACGTGCGCTGCTCGCCGCTGGTGCGGATGAACAGGTCGACGTCCGGCAGGTCCGGCTCGTCGAGGTGACGTGCCACGGTGCGCTCGTCGACCCGGTCCGGGTCCAGCCGGCCGGCCGCCACCTCCTCCGCGATCGCCCGCGCCGCGTCGGCGATCTCCGCCCGTCCTCCGTAGTTGACGCACATCGTCAACGTGCAGACGTCGTTGTGCCGGGTGAGGCGCTCCGCCTCCTCCAGCTCAGCGACGACGCTGCGCCACAGGCGCGGGCGCCGCCCCGCCCAACGCACCCGCACCCCCCAGGAGTGCATGAGGTCACGCCGGCGCCGCAGCACGTCGCGGTTGAACCCCATGAGGAAGCGCACCTCCTCGGGGGAACGCTTCCAGTTCTCGGTCGAGAAGGCGTAGGCCGACACGTACCGGACGCCGATCTCGATGGCACCCGCGACGAACTCCAGCAGCGACGCCTCGCCTGCCTCGTGGCCGGCGGTGCGGGGCAGCCCGCGTGCGTTGGCCCAGCGTCCGTTGCCGTCCATCACGACGGCCACGTGGCGCGGCACGAGCTCCGGCGGCAGGGCGGGCGGCCGCGAGCCGCTCGGGTGCGGCGGCGGCGCCTGGACCTCGACCCGCTCGGGCGCCGGGCACCGGCGCCTCACGCCCGCTCCACCAGGCGCAGGGAGCGGACGCCCCGCTCGAGGTGCCACTGGAGGAAGGCGGCGACCAGCCCGCTGCCCTCGCGGCGGTGACGCGGGTCACTCGCGTCGGCCAGCGCCCAGTCCCCGGCGAGCAGCGCACCGAGCAGGTCCAGGGTCTCCGCAGCCGGCGCCGCCGAGCCGGGTGGGCGGCACTGCGGGCACACCGATCCGCCGGCCACCACCGCGAAGGCGCGGTGCGGCCCGGGCGCGCCGCAGCGCGCGCAGTCGGTGAAGCTCGCCGCCCACCCCGCGACGGCCATCGAGCGCAGCAGGAAGGCGTCGAGCACCATCGACGGGTCGTGCGCGCCACCACTGAGGGTGCGCAGGGCGCCGACGAGGAGCAGGAACTGCTGGGTCGCCGGCTCCTTCTCCACGGGCGTGAGCCGTTCGACCGTCTCGGCCATCGCGGTCGCCGCCGTCCAGCACGGGTAGTCGGCGGCCACGTGACGGCCGTAGGGAGCGAGGGTCTCGACCTGCGTGACGATGTCGAGGGAGCGCCCGGTGTACAGCTGGGCGTCGACGTGCATGAACGGCTCCAGGCGCGCCCCGAAACGGCTCGACGTGCGCCGCACGCCCTTGGCGACCGCCCGCACGCGACCGGTGTGGCGGGTGAGCACGGTGACGATGCGGTCGGCCTCCCCCAGCTTCTGCGTGCGCAGCACGACGCCCTCGTCCCGGTACAGGCTCACCGGCCCATCATCCCCTGCCGGGGGCCGGGATCAGGCAGCCACCACGCGGTCGCGGCCGGCGCGCTTGGCCGCGTACAGCGCCGCGTCCGCCGCCGCGAGCGCCTGCTCGCCGTCCGCCCCGCTCGCCACCCCGATGGAGGCGGTCACCCGCAGGCCCTCCGCGATGCGCCCCCAGTCCATCGTCCTGACCGCCTCCTGCAGCCGGTGACCGATGCCCTCGGCGACCGCAGCAGCCTCCTCGCCGCGGACGAGGACGACGAACTCGTCGCCGCCGTAGCGGACGACGTCGTCCTGGGGACGGCAGTTCTGGCGCAGCAGCGCCGCGACGGCCTGCAGGACGTCGTCCCCGACGGCGTGCGAGAAGCGGTCGTTGACGTCCTTGAAGTGGTCGACGTCGAGGAACACCACCGCCATGCGCTCCGTGGAGCCGTCGACGCGGTCCGCCATCAGCCGGCGGTTGCCCAGCCCGGTCAGGGGGTCCTCGAGGTTCTGCGCCCCGACGCGCCGGTGCTCCTCGGCGAGGTCACGCAGCCGGATGCGGTCGGCCAGCGCCGCGAACCGGGCCTCCCGCTCCAGCCACATCCGCTTCAGCGCCTCCCGGAACAGCCGCTTCCACAGCCCGATCGCGGGGTGCCGCCCGCGGCGTGCCACCTCGGCCTCCGCGAGCTCGGTCACGGCGGCCGCGGCCCACACGTCGCGGCCCACCCGCTCGGCGGCCGCGGCCGCCGCGACGAAGTGCTCGCGAGCGGTGTCGTACCGCTGCCGGTCGACGAGGTCGCGGCCCAGCACGACGTGCAGCAGCTGGCTCTCCAGCAGCTCGTCCCGGTGCCGGAAGCCCGGCGCGGCTGCTCGGGCCAGGGCTGCCGCGGCCGCCCGCTCGCCGAGCCCGGAGAGGCCGTGCGCCCGGAGTACGTGCGCCCGCGCCAGCAGCTCCCACTCCTCGCCCGCCGCCGCCAGCCGCTCCAGCCGCAGGGCCAGCTGCGCCGTCCGCACGTGGTGGCGCTGCGACGCCCGGTGGTGACCCACCAGCTCGAGCACCACCGCCCAGTGGGCGTGCAGGAGTGCGGACTCGTGCACCACCTGGACCTCGGCGCCCCCAAGGCACTCCGGCACGCGGCGGTCCAGCAGCTCCTCCGCCTGCTCGAAGAGGTACAGCGACCGCAGGGCGATCGCGACGGCCATGCTCGCGGACAGGTAGCCGTACGTGCCGCCGGGGTGGCGCGACACCAGCCAGCTCGCCTCGGCCAGCGCCTCCATCGCCCGCTTGACCTCGCCGGCCCCGGCGGACGCCTCGGCCAGCAGTCCCAGCCCCTTGGCCCGCCACAGCGGGTCCGCGTCGTCCAGGGTCGCGAGCAGGTCGAGGGCCGCGGTGATCGCGTCGTGGCAACGGCCCAGCTCGAGCAGGGCGATGCCCTCGACGTAGCGCAGGAACCGGGAGGTGCGGACGTCGCCGGCCGCCTCCACCACGAGCAGCGCCGCGCGGCACGCGAGCACCGCCTGCTCGCCCAGGCCGTCGACGTAGGACCGGTGCGCCCAGTCCGACAGCACGTCGAAGGGCCCGAACTCCCCCACGTGCTCCAGCTCGGTGCTGGCCTGCGGCACGTCGGTGCCCCCTCCCCGGCGCACCGCTACCCCGACCGCGCGGCCGCCCGCAGGTGATGCCCTGCGGTCAGGGTGCCACGAAATCGGCCCACGCCGGGCGCAATCGCCAGGTTCACGGACGAGCGGCGCGGTTCACCGCCGACACGACGGCCTTGAGGGAGGCGGTGACGATGTTCGGGTCGATGCCGACGCCCCACAGCACGCGGTCGCCCACGGCGCACTCGACGTACGCGGCGGCCGTGGCGTCGCCACCGGCGCTCATGGCGTGCTCGTGGTAGTCGAGCACCCGGACGTCCACGCCGACCTGGGCGAGGGCCGACACGAAGGCCGCGATCGGGCCGTTGCCGACGGCCTCCAGCGTGCGCTCCTCGCCGTCCAGGCGCAGGTCCACGGCGAGCCGGTCGGCGCCGTCCACCTCGCTGGCCTGCCGCATGCCCCGCAGCGCCAGGCGGCCCCAGGCCTTCGCCGGGTCGGCGGCGGGGAGGTACTCGTCGGCGAAGATGGCGTGCATCTCGGCGGCCGACACCTCGCCACCCTCGCTGTCCGTGCGCCGCTGCACGATCTGGCTGAACTCGATCTGCAGTCGCCGCGGCAGGTCCAGGTGGTGCTCGGTCTTCATGAGGTAGGCGACGCCGCCCTTGCCGGACTGGCTGTTGACCCGGATGACGGCCTCGTAGGTGCGACCGACGTCCCGCGGGTCGATCGGCAGGTAGGGCACCGCCCACACCAGCTCGTCGACGTCCTTGCCCTCGGCCTCGGCACGCCGCGCCATCGCCGCGAAGCCCTTGTTGATGGCGTCCTGGTGCGAGCCGGAGAACGCCGTGTAGACGAGGTCGCCGCCGTACGGGTGACGCTCCGGCACCGGCAGCTGGTTGCAGTACTCGACGGTGCGGCGGATCTCGTCGATGTCGCTGAAGTCGATCTGAGGGTCGATGCCCTGGCTGAACAGGTTGAGCCCGAGGGTCACCAGGCACACGTTGCCGGTCCGCTCGCCGTTGCCGAACAGGCAGCCCTCGATGCGGTCGGCCCCGGCCAGGTACCCCAGCTCGGCGGCGGCCACCGCGGTCCCGCGGTCGTTGTGCGGGTGCAGGCTGAGGACGACGTTCTCCCGGTGGCGCAGGTGCCGGTTCATCCACTCGATCGAGTCGGCGTACACGTTCGGCGTCGCCATCTCGACGGTGGCCGGCAGGTTGATGATGACCTTGCGGTCGGGCGTGGGCTCGAAGACGTCGAGCACCTCGTTGCAGACGCGCGCCGCGAACTCCAGCTCGGTGCCGGTGTACGACTCCGGGGAGTACTCGTACAGCACGGTGGTGCCGGGGACCGTCTCCTCCAGCTTGCGGCACAGCCGGGCGCCCTGCAGCGCGATGTCGACGATGCCGTCGGGGTCCATGCCGAAGACGACCTCGCGCTGCAGCACGGACGTCGAGTTGTACAGGTGCACGATCGCCTGCCGGGCGCCGCGGATCGCGTCGTAGGTGCGCTCGATGAGGTGGTCCCGCGACTGCGTCAGCACCTGGATCACGACGTCGTCGGGGATGAGGTCCTCCTCGATCAGCTGCCGGACGAAGTCGAAGTCCGTCTGGCTCGCTGCCGGGAAGCCGACCTCGATCTCCTTGTAGCCCATGCGCACCAGCAGGTCGAACATGCGCCGCTTGCGCTCGGGGCTCATCGGGTCGATGAGGGCCTGGTTACCGTCCCGCAGGTCGACGGCGCACCAGCGCGGCGCCTTCTCGATGCGGCGCGACGGCCAGGTGCGGTCGGGGAGGTCGACGACGATCTGCTCGTGGAACGGGCGGTACTTGTGCGTCGGCATGCCCGACGGCTGCTGGGGGTTCGGGTTGCTGCTCATGGCTGCGGCCTTCCGCTGTGGCGGTGGGGCGGCCGGGGGACGACAGAGCCTCCGCGACGAGGGAGCCGGCCTGGTCTACAGGCCCTCGCCGCGGCAGCCAAGGAGCAGGCGCGCCGTCCGCACGCTCACGAGGGTACCCCCGGACGCCGCGCGGGCGTCCACCGAGCCTGCGCGCCGTCCCGTATCGCGAGACTCCGGGTCAGAAGCCGAGGCGCGCCAGCTGCTTCGGGTCGCGCTGCCAGTCCTTGGCGACCTTGACGCGCAGGTCGAGGTACACCCGCGTGCCGAGCAGCGCCTCGATCTGGTGGCGCGCGCGTGTGCCGACCTCGCGCAGCCGCGCGCCGCCCTTGCCGATGACGATGCCCTTCTGGCTGTCGCGCTCGACGTAGAGCCACACGTGCACGTCGAGCATGTCGCCCTCCTCCCGCGGCGTCATCTCCTCGACGACGACGGCGAGCGAGTGCGGCAGCTCGTCGCGCACCCCCTCGAGCGCGGCCTCGCGTACCAGCTCGGCGACCATCACGGCCTCGGGCTCGTCGGTCAGCTCGCCCTCGGGGTACAGCGGCGGCCCCTCGGGCAGGTGCGAGACGAGGACGTCGGCCACCGTGCCGACCTGGAACCCCCGGGTCGCCGACACGGGGACGACGTCCGCCCACTCCCCCAGCCCGCTCACCGCCACGAGCTGCTCGGCCAGGCGGCCGCGGTCGACGAGGTCGGTCTTGGTGACCAGCGCCACCACCGGCGTGCGCGGCACCTTCGCCAGCTGCGCGGCGATGAAACGGTCTCCGGGCCCGACCTTCTGGTCGGCGGGCAGGCAGAAGCCGATGACGTCCACCTCCGACAGCGTCTCCAGCACGAGGTCGTTGAGCCGCTGGCCGAGCAGCGTGCGCGGCCGGTGCAGCCCGGGGGTGTCCACGAGCACCAGCTGCGCGTCGTCCCGGTGCACGATGCCCCGCACGGTGTGCCGCGTGGTCTGCGGGCGGCTGGACGTGATCGCCACCTTCTGCCCGACGAGCGCGTTGGTCAGGGTCGACTTGCCGGCGTTGGGCCGGCCGACGAGGCAGGCGAAGCCGGACCGGTGGGCGCTCACGAGGTCGATCCTCCCACCCGCGGGCGCCGCCGGGACGCCACGACTGCCGTCCCCGCCAGGCCCGCGAGCACGAGCAGCGCGCCGGTCCAGCCGACGGCGGTCAGCCGCTCACCGAGGACGACGACGGCGAGCGCCGTCGCGACGGTCGGCTCGGTCAGCCCGAGGGTGCTCACGACGGGCGGCGCCAGCGACCGGAGCCCCCGCGCCAGCAGCACGTAGCTGGCGACGGTCGGCCCGAGCGCCAGCCACCCGACCATCGCCCACCCGGCCGGGTCGGCGAGCCAGGCGGTGTCGGCCAGCAGCAGCGCCGGCAGCAGGAGCACCCCGGTCACCGTGAACGTCGCGGCCGAGACCCCGATCGGCCCGGTGCCGGTCGACACGGCGCGCCCGGTCGCCACCGTCCACGCGGCGTAGCTGAGCCCGGCGCCGAGGGCCAGCAGCACCCCGACCGGCTCGAGGCGCGCCTCGGTGCCGCCGAGCACGAGCAGCGCCAGACCGGTGACGGCCACCGCCGTCGCCGCCGCCCAGCGCCGGTCGACCCGCCGGTGCAGGAGCCCCGAGAACAGCGGCGCCGACCCGATGGCGACGAGGGTGCCGGTCGCGACCCCGGTCACCTGGACGGCGGACAGGAAGCAGGCCTGGAAGCTCGCCTGCGCGGCGCCCGCGACCCACACCGGACGACGCCGCAGGGCAGCCGTCCAGCTCTCGGCGGCCCACGCGGCCATCGGCACGAGGACCGCCGCGGCGAGCAGCGCGCGGGCGCCGCCCACCGCGGCCCCGGACGCGTCGGGCCCGAGGGCCCGCGCGGTGCCGACCGTTCCGAACAGGGCGGTCCCCACCAGCACCTGCGCGACGGCGAGGCCGCGGCTCACCGCGGGGAGGCGGACTGGTCGGGCCACGCCGGCTCGACGCGCCGCACGAGCACCGTCGCAATCCGCTTGCGGCGGCCCTCGGCCCGCTCCGCGGTGAGCTCGAGCCCGTGGACGGTCGCCGACGCGCCGGGGATCGGCACCTTGCCGAGGGCCTTGGCCAGCAGACCTCCGACCGAGTCGACCTCCTCCTCGTCGATCTCGACGTCGAACAGCTCCCCGAGCTCGTCGATCGGCAGCCGCGCGCTCACCCGGTACCGGTCGCCCTCGAGGTGCTCCACCGACGGCGTCTCGCGGTCGTACTCGTCGACGATCTCACCGACGATCTCCTCGAGGATGTCCTCGATCGTCACGAGCCCCGCGGTGCCGCCGTACTCGTCGACGACGACGGCGAGGTGCGTGGAGTCGCGCTGCATCTCGCGCAGCAGGTCGTCGACGGGCTTGCTCTCGGGCACGAACACCGGCTCGCGCATGACGTGCTCCACGACCTCGCGGTCGGCGGCGTCCGGGTCCTCCTGCACGGCGCGGACGACGTCCTTGAGGTACAGGACGCCGAGCAGGTCGTCGACAGATTCGCCGACCACCGGCACGCGCGAGAACCCCGACCGCAGGAACAGGCGCATCGCCTTGCGCAGCGGCGTGCCGCGCTCGATCGACACCATGTCCGTGCGCGGCACCATCACCTCGCGGGCGAGGGTGTCCCCGAGCTCGAACACCGAGTGGATCATCCGCCGCTCGCCGGCCTCGATGACCTCGGACTCGCTGGCCAGGTCCACGAGCTCGCGCAGCTCGTTCTCCGTCGAGAACGGCCCGTCGCGGTAGCCCGGCCCCGGGGTGACGGCGTTTCCCACGAGCACGAGCACGCGCGCGACCGGCGCCAGCAGCCGCACCGGGCCGTGCACGGCCGGCACGAGCGCCAGCGCGAAGGCCTCGGCGTGCTGACGGCCCAGCGTGCGCGGCATCACGCCGACGAGGACGAACGTCGCGGCGGCCATCACCAGCGACGCGACCACGAGCAGCGAGCCCCACCCGCCGAGCAGGCGAGCGAGGACGAGCGTGGCCGCGACGACGGCACCGGTCTCGGCGGTGACCCGCAGGAACGTGGAGACGTTGATGAACGGCGGCAGGTCGGCGAGCACGCTCTGCACCAGGCGGGCGCCGCGGCGGCCGTCGGTGACCAGCCGCGCGGCCTCGGGACGGGTGAGCCGGCCGAGCGCCGCCTCCACGGCGGCGAGCAGAGCGGCCAGCAGGAGCAGCAGCACGGTGAGGGCGACCAGCCACCCCACCGGGACGCCGCTCACCTCCGGCCGCGACCGGAGAGGAAGGTGAGGAGCAGCTGGCGCTGCAGGCCGAACATCTCCTTCTCCTCCTCCGGTTCCGCATGGTCGTAGCCGAGCAGGTGCAGGATCCCGTGGGCCGTCAGCAGCAGCAGCTCCTCGGCGCTGGAGTGGCCCGCCGCCGCCGCCTGCTCCGCCGCCACGTCCGGGCACAGGACGACGTCCCCCAGCAGTCCCGGCGGGCTCGGCTCCCCCTCGCGGCCCGGGCGCAGCTCGTCCATCGGGAACGACAGGACGTCGGTCGGGCCCGGCTCGTCCATCCACTGCACGTGCAGCCGGCTCATCGTGTCGACGTCCACGAGCAGCACCGACAGGTCGGCCTGCGGGTGGACGTGCATCCGGTCGAGCACGTAACGGGCCAGCTCGGCCACCTCGGCCTCGTCGACGTCCCGTCCGGACTCGTTGACCACCTCGACGCTCATGCCCGCCTCACGTGCGCGGCGGCCGGGCGGCCCGCGGCGTCCTGGCGGTGCGCGGCGGGACCTGGCGCGCGGCGTCCCAGCGGCCGTAGGCGTCGACGATGTCGCTGACGAGCTTGTGCCGGACGACGTCGTGGCTCGTCAGCATCGCGAAGTGCACGTCGTCCACGCCGTCGAGGATCTCCTGGACGACGCGCAGGCCGGACTGGGTGCCGGACGGCAGGTCGACCTGCGTGACGTCACCGGTGACGACCATCTTGGAGCCGAAGCCGAGGCGGGTGAGGAACATCTTCATCTGCTCGGCCGAGGTGTTCTGCGCCTCGTCGAGGATGATGAACGCGTCGTTGAGCGTTCGGCCCCTCATGTAGGCGAGGGGCGCCACCTCGATCGTGCCGGCCGCCATCAGCCGCGGGATCGCCTCCGGATCCATCATGTCGTGCAGCGCGTCGTACAGCGGGCGCAGGTAGGGGTCGATCTTCTCCGTGAGCGTGCCGGGCAGGAACCCCAGCCGCTCCCCCGCCTCGACCGCGGGCCGCGTGAGGATGATGCGGTTGACGTGCTTGGCCTGCAGGGCCTGCACCGCCTTGGCCATCGCGAGGTAGGTCTTGCCGGTGCCCGCCGGGCCGATGCCGAAGACGACGGTGTGCTCGTCGATGGCGTCGACGTACCGCTTCTGGTTCAGCGTCTTGGGCCGGATCGTGCGACCCCGGCTGGAGAGGATGTTCAGCGTCAGCACGTCGGCCGGTCGCTCGGTCGCCTGCTGGCGCAGCATGCCGATGGAGCGCTCGACGGCGTCCGGGCTGAGTCCGTGCCCGGCCTCCAGGACCGTGAGCATCTCGTCGACCAGGCGCTCGACGAGAGCCACCTCGCCGGGCTCGCCGGTCAGCGTCACCTCGTTGCCGCGCGCGAGGACGTCGACACGCGGGAAGGCGCGTTCGATGACGGCCAGCAGCTCGTCGCGAGCCCCGAGCAGAGCCACCATGGAGACGTCGGACGGCACCACGATCTTGTGCTGCGACTGGTGCGGGTGCTCGGCCATGGTCGGGCGCTGGGCCCTGCTCCTCGGGCGGTCGGCTTCGGGACGATCCCCATCGTAGAGGTCAGCCCGGCGGCCAGCCCAGCGATCTGCCGCCCAGCACGTGCGCGTGGACGTGGAAGACGGTCTGGTGCGCCGCGCGTCCGGTGTTGAACACCAGCCGGAACTCGCCGTCGCACTCGTCCGCGGCCACCTGCGAGCCCACGCGGACGACGTCCGCCAGCAGGTCGCCGTCCGTCGCCGCGAGCACCGCGACGTCGCTGTGGTGGTCGACCGGAACGACGAGCACGTGCACCGGCGCCTGCGGGTCGATGTCGCGGAAGGCCACGACCCGCTCGTCCCGGTGCACGACGTCCGCGGGCACGTCACCGGAGACGACCTTGCAGAACAGGCAGTCGGGATCTCGCGCCATGGACCGACCCTAGCGGCAGCACGCGGCCGCGCCTCGGAGTCCGCGTCCGGCGGATGGGCCAGACTGCTGGCCCATGGGCGCAGGACACGGGCACGCCGCGGTCGTCGAGCACCTGGCGGACGACGCAGCGTCACCGCCCTCCTCGGGCCGGGCCCGGAGGGTCATGGTCGGTCTCGTCGTGCTGCTCGCCGTCGGGTCGGCGCTCGGCATGGCGCTCCTCTGGCCGTCGTCCGAGGCGGCCCAGGTGGACACCCCCACCGGCATCTACGAGGGTGTGGACGTCGTCGGCGCGGTGGTGACCACGACCGGGATCGAGACGTGCCCCGGCATGTCGGAGGACCGGCTGCCGGACGGCACCATCCCGGTCGGCACCGAGTGCGCCTGGGCGACGGTCGACCTCGTGGACGGGCCGGAGGCCGGCACGACGGTCCGCGTCGACGTCGCCCCGCAGGTGTACCGCGCCGGGCTGGAGGAGGGCGCGGAGGTGCGCGTGGCCCGGTACGACGGCGCGGCACCCGGCGAGGAGGTCTACGTGTGGGTGGACTTCGCCCGCGACACCTCGCTGACGGTCATCGGCGGCGTCTTCGCTGCTCGTCGTCGCCGTGGCCCGCCTGCGCGGTCTCGCGGCCCTGCTCGGGCTCGCCGCGGCCTACCTGACGATCGCCTCCTTCATGCTGCCCGCGCTGCGGGCCGGCGAGAACCCGCTGCTCGTGGCCCTCACGGGGTCCGTCGCGATCATGGTCGTCGTCCTGTACGCCGCCCACGGGTTCACGATGAAGACCACGACGGCCCTGCTCGGCACCGTCGCCGGCGTGGGCCTGTCGGCGGTGCTCGGACTGTGGGCGACCGCCGCGACCCGGCTCGGGGCTCCCACCACCGAGGAGTCGTACAACCTCACGGTCCTCACCGGCATCGACGACCTGTCCGGCCTCGTGCTGTGCGGCGTCGTCGTCGCGAGCCTCGGCGTGCTCAACGACGTCACGATCACCCAGGCGTCGGCGGTCTACGAGCTGCGGCAGCACCTGCCCTCGGCGAGCCGGTCGACGCTGTTCGCGAGCGGCATGCGCATCGGCCGCGACCACCTCGCCTCCACGGTCTACACGATCGCCTTCGCCTACGCGGGCGCCGCGCTGCCCACGCTGCTGCTCATCGACATCTACGGCCAGCCGCTGGGTCAGGTAGTCACCAGCGGACCGATCGCCGAGGAGATCGTCCGGACGGCGGTCGGGGCCATCGGCCTGATCGCCACGGTGCCGCTGACGACGGCCATCGCGGTCGCCGCGGTACGGCCGCGAGCCGGCTGACGGCGCCGGACCTTCGTCCCTGCCACGGCGCGTCACGAGCGGGTGACCCTGGCGACATCGGCGCGCCGCCGCCTGGTCGTGTCAACCGGACGGCAGGCTCGGGCGTGTCAGGGGTGTGATCGCGACGCTGGAGGGGGTGCGGGCCGTGGCATCGACGCGGCAACCCGCGGACGACCCCGGGGCCGGCGACCCCGCGCGGTGGGACGCCGACGAGGCAGTGACCCACCTGTACGCGGCGCACTGGCGCTCGCTCGTCCGGCTGGCCGCCCTGCTGACCGGGGGGACGTCGTCCGCCGACGAGGTGGTGGCCGACGCCTTCGTCGCGCTGCACGGGCGCTGGCACGCGCTGGCCGACCCGCACGCGGCCCACGCCTACCTGCGGGCCAGCGTCGTCAACGGCTGCCGCTCGGTGCGGCGTCACCGGGACGTGGAGGTGCGGCACCGCCAGCCCGCGGCGCCCGAGCCGGCCGGGCCGGAGGAGCGCGCCGTCCGCGCGGACGAGGACGCCGAGGTGATGGCGGCGCTGCGGCGACTGCCGCAACGACAGCAGGAGGTGCTCGTGCTGCGCTACTACGCCGACGCCTCCGAGGCCGAGATCGCCGACGCGCTCGGGATCAGCCGTGGCGCGGTCAAGAGCCACGCGCACCGCGGGATCGCCGCGCTGCGCGAGGCGCTCAGCTCGAGGGGGGTCCGGTGAACGACGACCCGCGGCCCCTGCACGCACCCGGCCCGGACGGGGCCGACGAGGAGACGGAGCGGCTGTTGCGCCGCGCCCTGATGAGGGAGGCCGAGATGGTGGAGCCACGGGACGACGGGCTGGAGCGCATCCAGCGGCGGACCGGCGGGGCGGGGGGCGGACGGCGGTGGGTGCCGTGGCTCGCCGCGGTCGCGGCCGCGGCGGTCATCGGCCTCGTCGTGGGCGGCGTCATCGGCCTCGGGGGCGACGACGGGCCGGCCCCTCCCGCGGCGACCGGGACCGCAACGGGGTCGCCGCCACCGGCGCCGACGACCAGCGCCACCGAGGAGCCGAGCGACACCTCGACCACCGAGGAGCCGGCCGGCACTCTCGAGGGGGTGCCCGTGTACTGGCTGGGCGAGTCGAAGAGCTCGGTATGGCTGTACCGGGAGTTCCGCGACGTCCCGGACGTCGGCGGCGAGGTCGCGTCCGCGGTCGCGGCGATGACGCGCGAGGAGCCGCTGGACCCGGACTACTTCACGCCGTGGCAGCCGGCGTCCCGCGTCGACGTGACGCAGGACGGCGACGCGATCACCGTGGACCTGTCGGCCGACGCCTTCTCCGGAGGAGTGGGCAGCGAGGTCGCCGAGCGCGCCGTCCAGCAGCTGGTCTACACCGCCACCGCGGCGGCGCAGACGGACGGCCCCGTGACGATCACCGTCGACGGCGAGGCGTACGACGCGTGGGGCGCCGTGCGGCTCGGCGAGCCGATGGAGCGTGCGCCGATGCTCGACGTCCAGGCGTCCACGTGGATCCTGTCACCGACCGAGGGGCAGACCGTGCCGGCCGGCACCGTGCAGGTCACCGGCTACGGGACGGCCTTCGAGGCGACCTTCACCTGGGAGGTGCGCGACGCGACGGACGGGCGGGCCGTCGCCGACGGCTTCGTCACCGGCGAGGGCGGCATGGGCACCTTCGGCGAGTTCGCCTTCGAGGTCGAGCTCGAGCCGGGCCAGTACGTGATCGAGGTCTTCCAGCCCGACATGTCGTACGGCGAGTCCCCCGAGGGCCCGCGCATGTTCCCCGACACGAAGACCTTCACCGTCGACTGACCCCCCTCCCCCTCCGTGATCAAGGAAACCAAGCGTGATCAAGGAAACCGAGTACGAGACGGTCGTACC
>JBKHXE010000041.1:0-7548 GCA_046566185.1 Actinomycetes bacterium
CAGGTCTTCCCCGGCAGCTCCCTGGTGGGCTCCACGGAGCAGTACGACGCGATGATGCAGGGCGCGGTCGACATGTCCGTCTTCCCGCTCGACTACGCCTCCGGGCGGGTCCCCGAGTTCAGCATCACGCTGATGCCGGCCCTCGTGCCCGACCACGACACCGCCCAGGCGTGGCAGGACGCCGAGATCGGACAGCGCATCACCGAGATCATGGACGAGAACGGCGTCCGGCCGCTGACCTGGGTGTGGAACGCCGGGGCCATCGGCGCCAAGGGCGACCCGATCGTGTCCCCGGACGACGTCCGCCCGGGCATGACGATGCGCGCCGCCGGCAGCTACGTCGAGCGGATGCTGGAGTCGGCCGGCGCCGGCATCTCCAGCCTGCCGTCCAACGAGATCTACACGGCGATGCAGACCGGAGTCCTGGACGCGGCGGTCACCTCGACCGGCTCGTTCGCCTCGTTCAACCTCCAGGAGCAGGTGGACTCCTACACCTCGCCGAGCGAGGGCAACACGTTCTGGTTCATGTTCGAGCCGCTGATCATCAGCAACGAGTCGTTCGACGCGCTGTGCCAGGAGCACCAGGACGCGCTCGTCGAGGTCGGCGAGGGGCTGCAGGAGTACGCCTACGAGGCCTCCCGCGAGGACGACGCCCGAGTGGACAAGATCTTCTCCGAAGCCGGGGTCGAGGTCGTGCCGATGGATGACGGGGCCTTCGAGCAGTGGCGCGAGCTGGCCCAGGAGCAGTGGGACGCGTTCGCCGCGGAGGTCGACGGCGGCCAGGAGCTGCTCGATCTGGCGCAGCAGGCGAGCGGGGAGTGACCACCACGTCCCCCGGGCGGTCGGGGCGGGAGGGCGTGCCGTGAACGCCGTGAAGTACGTGCTGTCCTTCCGCTGGGCCAACCACCTGTCCCAGCTCACCGGCTACCTCAGCGCCGTCGCCCTCGTGCTGGCCACCGGTGTCACGCTGCACGCGGTCCTGGGCCGCTACTTCTTCGGCGTGCCGACCGTCTGGCAGGGCGAGGTGAGCATCTACCTGCTGATGTTCGTCACCTTCGTGGGTGCGGCCTACGGCCTGCGCCACCACGCCCACGTCGGCGTCGACCTCATCGTGGAGATGCTGCCGACACGATCACAGCTCGCCCTCCGGGTGGTCACCGCAGTGCTGTCGCTGGTGGTGGTCCTCGTCGTGACGTGGACGTCGTACGAGCTGTGGCACGAGGCCTACGTGGGCGGCTTCCGGTCGGCCACCGCCTGGCGCGCTCCGCTCTCGGTGGTCTACGCCATCCTGTCGCTGGGCATGCTGCTCGTGGCGTGCCAGTACGTCGCCTTCATCATCGAGGGCGTGCAGGCGCTGCTCGGTCGGATCCCGCCCGAGCAGGGCGCCGCCCTGCTCGCCCAGAAGAGCCCGGAGCTGGCCGCGGTGGAGGACTCGTTGCTGGACGCCGAGGACCCCGGTCCCGACCAGGCCGTCGCGCGGCCCAAGGAGGAGACGCCGTGAGCTCGTTGACCCAGGGCGCCCTCATCGGCGCACTGGCGATGGTCCTGTTCATGACCGGCATGCCCATCGCCTTCGCGCTGGCCCTCACCGCGATCATCTCGATCCTGTTGTTCCTCGGCCCCGCGCAGTTCGACCTGTTCGGCCAGTTCGTGTTCGAGTCGCTGAACGACTTCGGGTTGCTGGCGATCCCGCTGTTCGTGCTGATGGGGAACCTGTTCGGCGGGTCGGTGGCCAGCCGGCACCTGTTCGAGGCGGGTGAGGCCTGGCTCGCGCGGGTGCGGGGCGGGCTGGCGATGAGCAGCGTCGTCGCATCGTCCATCTTCGCCGCCCTCACCGGGTCCAGCCCCGCGACGTCGGCGGCGATCGGCCGCGTGGCGGTACCCCAGATGCAGGAACGGGGGGTGTCCGCGCGGATCGCCACCGGGGCGGTCGCCGCGGGCGGCACGCTCGGGATCCTGATCCCCCCCAGCGTGACCCTGATCCTCTACGGGATCGCGTCCGAGCAGTCGATCGGGCAGCTCTTCGCCGCCGGCATCGTCCCGGGCATCCTCGTGACGGTGCTGTTCTGCGTGTGGATCTACATCGCGTCCTCCCTCGAGCTGAGGAGGCGTCCGGTCCCTGCGGCAGTGACGGCGTCCGGTGAAGCCGGTGAGCCCCTGGCCGGCGGGGTCCCGGCCACCGCGTCCCGCGCACCGCAGCGGCAGGAGCTGCCGCGGTACAGCTGGGGCGACCGCTTCCGGGCCCTCCTGAAGGTGCTGCCGTTCGTGGCGCTCATCGTCGCGGTGCTCACGGTGCTGTACGCGGGGATCGCCACGCCCAGCGAGGCGGCCGCCGTCGGCGTGGTGCTGGTCTTCCTCCTGGTCGCCGTGGCCTACCGGGGGCTGCGAGGCAAGGAGTTCCTCAAGGTGCTCCTGGAGACCACGAACCAGAGCACCATGATCCTGACGATCACCGCCTTCTCCGCGGTGATCGCCACGGTTCTCAGCTTCCTGCGCGTACCTCAGGATCTCGCGGCGCTGGTCACCGAGCTGGAGGTCAACCGGTGGGTCGTGATGGTCGCGATCAACCTCGTCCTGCTGGTGATGGGCCTCTTCCTGCCGCCGGTGTCGATCATCGTGATGACCACCCCGATCCTGTACCCGCTCATCGTCGGGCTCGGCTTCGACCCGATCTGGTTCGGCATCATCATGACGCTCAACATGGAGATGGGGCTGATCACGCCGCCCGTGGGGCTGAACCTGTACGTCCTCAAGGGCATCGCACCGGAGGTCCCGCTCAAGGAGATCCTGCTGGGCGCGACCCCCTACGTCGGCGTCCTCGCGCTGGGAATCGTGCTGCTCTCGGTGTTCCCGGGCCTGGTCACCTGGCTGCCCCAGCTCTTGTACTGACCGTGCGGGAGGCCTGCTCGCCGCAGGCCTCCCGCCGGATGGCCCACGAGGAGAGTGAGCCGTGATGCCAGAGCGTCCGGTGCTGACGTTCGACCTGTTCAGTGCGCTCGTCGACTCGCGCTCC
Organism: Actinomycetes bacterium; assembly: GCA_046566185.1. Classification (GTDB taxonomy): domain Bacteria; phylum Actinomycetota; class Actinomycetes; order Actinomycetales; family SCSIO-59966; genus SCSIO-59966. The sequence continues at coordinate 3,014 of JBKHXE010000041.1, forward strand.
GGCGGGTCGGGCGCCCTCGCCTCCCTGGCCGACCGCCGGGGCTGGCCCGTCTCCGGCACCGAGCTGTACGACCGGTGGGACGCGCGGTTCAAGGCGGCCCAGCGGGACTGCCGCCAGTGGGTGCCGTTCGCCGAGCTGGCCCGAGCAGCGCTCGCCGCGGCGTACGCCGAGCTGGGGCTGGAGCAGGACGCTGACCCGGACGCCGACGCCGACGAGCTCCTCGGCTCGGTCGGCGAGTGGCCCCTGTGGCCGGACGTCACGGAGGGCCTCGCCGCTCTGCGCGGCAGCTACCGGCTGGGCCTGCTGTCCAACGTCGACGACGACGTCTTCGCCCGCACCGCGGTCGCTCCGCTCGTCGACGACGACCTGGTCCTGACCTCGCAGCGCCTCCAGGCCTACAAGCCCGACCCGCGCATCTACCTGCGCGCACGGCAGCGGGTGCCCGGGATGGTGCACGTGGCGACATCCGCCCGCGACGTCCGCGGTGCCACCGAGGCGGGCATCCCGTTCGTGCGACTCCGCCGACCGGGCCACACGCTCGGCCACGAGGTGCCGCCCCCGCGCCACGAGGCCGGCGACATGACCGAGCTGGCCGAGGTGCTACGGCGCCTTCACCACCCGCACACCACCAGGCAGGAGTGACGTGACCGACTACCGCATCGGGCTCATCGTGCCCAGCTCGAACCTCACGATGGAGACGGAGCTGCCCCGCATGCTCCGCCGCCGGGAGGAGGTGCTGCCCGACGAGCGCTTCACCTTCCACTCGAGTCGCATGCGCATGAAGCACGTGACGCCGGAGGAGCTGCAGCGGATGAACGCGCAGACGGAGCGAGCCAGCCTCGAGCTGGCCGACGCCCGCCCGGACGCGGTGGCGTCCGCGTGCCTCGTCGCGATCATGGCGCAGGGGGCCGGCTACCACTGCAGGGCCGAGGACGAGATCACCGCCGCACTGCGCTCGGAGGGCGTCGACGTCCCCGTCGTCTCCAGCGCCGGCGCCCTGCTGCGGGCGCTGGACGCGTTGGGCGCCAAGCGCATCGCGATGGTGACGCCGTACATGAAGCCGTTGACGCGGCTCGTCGCCGACTACGTGGAGGCCGCCGGCGTCGAGGTGGTCGACGCGCTGAGCCTCGAGGTCTCCGACAACCTGGAGGTGTCGCGCCTGAGCACCGACGACCTGCAGCAGCACTGGCGACGCGTCGACACCTCCGCGGCCGACGTCCTCGTCCTGTCGGCCTGTGTGCAGATGCCCTCACTGCCGGCGATCGCGCCGGTGGAGGCGCAGGCCGGTCTGCCCGTGGTCTCGGCGGCGACCGCGACGGTGTGGTCCCTGCTCACCGACCTCGGGCTGGAGACCCACGTGCCGGACGCCGGCCGGCTGCTCGGTGGATCGGTGAGCTGAGCACTCGCGCGCCCGTGGCCCTGCCGGACTCGCGCCGGAGCTGGGGCCTGGTCGCCGTCGCCTTCGCGGTGATGCTCGTCGTGGTCGGGACCGGTTACTCCTACGGGGCGGTGCTGCCTCGGCTCGTCGACGACCTGGGCATCGGGGCGGGCACGGCGTCCGCCGTCTTCGCAGCCACCGTCTTCGTCTTCTTCGTGGCCGGGGCACCGGCGGGCGTGCTCGCCGACCGGTTCGGGGCGCGGCGGCTGCTGCTCGGGGGAGCGGCGGCAGCGGCGGTCGGCCTGGCGGTCACCTCGCGCGCGAACGGGCCGTGGGCGCTCGTGCTCGGGCACGGCGTGCTGCTCGGCGCCGCGATGGCCACGACCTTCGTGCCGATGCTCGCGGTCGTGGCCTCGGCTTTCGAGCGGCACCGGACCGCCGCGCTCGGCGTGGCGGTCTCCGGAATCGGGGTCGGGACGCTGACGATGGCGCCGCTGCTCGCCGCACTGGCCGAGTGGGTGGGATGGCGCGACGCCTACCAGGTGATCGCCGGCGTGGTGCTCGTCGTCCTGCTCGCCGGCGCGGCCGTGCTGCCCGGGCGGACCTCGCGGCCGCGGCAGCGGGAGCAGCGCGGCGGACCCCTGCGCGAGGTCATGGGGTCGGGTGACTACCGCCGGTTGTACCTCGCGCAGATGCTGCTCGCCGTCGCCCTGTTCGTGCCCTTCGCCCTGCTGCCGGCGTTCGCGCAGAGCCTGGGCGTCATGGCGGTGCCGGCAGCCGGGCTGGTCGGGGTCCTCGGGCTGGCCAGCGTCGTCGGGCGTCTTGCGCTCAGCGCGCTCGCAGAGCGCGTCGGCGTCGTGGCGACGTACCGCGCCTGCTACCTGCTGGTGGCGTCGGGCTTCGTGCTCTGGCTGCTGCCTGCGGCCGGCCATCTCGAGCTGCTGCTCTTCGCCGTCGTCTTCGGTCTGGGGTACGGCGGGTTCGTCGCGCTGCTGCCTGCCGTCGTCACGCACCTTTTCGGCCTGGCGCGATTCGGGGCCATGGTCGGGGTGCTGTACACCGCCAACGCGGCCGGGGCGGCGGTCGGGCCGTGGGCGGCCGGGGCGATGGTCGACCGGTTCGGCTACACCCCCGCCGCTGTGATGGGGTGCGCGTTCGGTGCGGCGGCGTTCGGGGTGCTCCGCGGGGTCGGGCGTCGGCCCCTACCCTGAGGCCATGGCCGGCGACGTGCTCACCGAGGCGCTGCGCAGCCGTGGCCTGCGGGCGACGACGCAGCGCCGGTGCGTGCTCGACGCCGTCGACGCGCTCGGCCACGCGACCGCCGAGCAGGTCGCCGAGCACGTGCAGCGCACCGACGCGTCGGTGAGCCTGGCGACGGTGTACCGGACCCTGGAGCTGCTCGAGGAGCTCGGCCTGGTGACCCACGCGCACCTCGAGCACGGCGCACCGACCTACCACTCCACGCGCCGGGAGGAGCACATCCACCTGGTGTGCCGCGAGTGCGGGGGCGTCACGCAGGCAGACGCCGTGCACGGGCACGACCTCGCCGCGGCGGTGCTGCGGGGCTACGGCTTCGCCACCGACGTCCGGCACCTCGCCCTGCACGGCGTCTGCGCCGACTGCGCGGCGGGCCCCGTGGAATCGACCGGCGCCGTGGAATCGACCGGACCCGTGGAATCGACCGGACCGACGGATCGCTGAGGCAGACGTGACCGACACCAGCCACGTGACGACCTACCGCAGCCCGCTGCTCGACCGCCCCGGCGCGGTCGAGGGCGAGGGCGCCGACGCCGGCGTCGCCTGGCACTACGGCGACCCGGTCAGGGAACAGCGCCTGCTCGAGCAGGGCCTGGGGTTCGTCGACCTCTCCCACCGCGGCGTCGTCACCGTCACCGGCCCGGACCGCCTCAGCTGGCTGCACTCCCTGACCACCCAGCAGGTCGCCGACCTTCGCCCCCGCACCTCCGTCGAGGACCTGGTGCTCTCGCCCAAGGGCCACGTCGAGCACGCCCTGCACGTCGTCGACGACGGCAGCACGACGTGGATGACCGTCGAGCCCGGCACGGCGCCGGCACTCGCCGCGTGGCTGGACTCGATGCGCTTCATGCTGCGGGTCGAGGTGGCGGACGTGACCGCCGACTGGGCCGTCGTCGGGGAGCCGGTGCGCCGCGAGTCGGTGGACGGCGAGCCGCTCGCCTGGGTCGACCACTGGCCGGCGACCGGTCCCCGCACCGCGCGCTACGCGTCCGTCGAGGACGACGCGCACCCGGGTGCCCACCGGCCCTGGCGCGAGGTGCTCGTGCCGCGCCGGCGGCTCGTCGAGCACGTCGCCGACTGGGACCTCGCCGGTACCTGGGCCTCCGAGGCGCTGCGGGTCGCCGCCTGGCGGCCCCGGCTGGGCTTCGAGACCGACCACCGCACCATCCCCCACGAGACCGACTGGCTGCGCAGCGCCGTCCACCTGCAGAAGGGCTGTTACCGCGGGCAGGAGACGATCGCGCGCGTGCACAACCTCGGTCGCCCGCCGCGCCGGCTGGTGATGCTGCACCTCGACGGGTCCGGGCACCACCTGCCGCCGCGCGGGTCCGAGGTGATCGGTCCACAGCGCGTCGTCGGCTTCGTCACGACGAGCGCCCGCCACCACGAGCTGGGACCGATCGCCCTCGCCCTGGTGAAGCGGTCGACCCCGGTGGACGTCGAGCTGGTCGTGGACGGGGTCGCCGCGTCCCAGGAGGTCGTCGTCGCTCCCTGACCGGCGCCGACCGCTCACCCGGCGTCCCGCCTCGCTGGTCCACCGCAGTGGCGAGATCCCTCGCACTGGACCATGCTCGGTGACTGACAGGTGATGACGGGGTGGCAGACAGTGAGGGGGAGTGGTCGTGACCACACCCATGCCAGGCCCCGGCGGAAGACTCCCGCGGGACCACGCGGATCCGCCGCTGCGACTGGTCGGGCAGGGCCGGCTCCAGGCCCGCTGCCCCGCCTGCCGCACGGCCGGCCTGCAGCGGATGAGCTTCGCGATGAAGAACGGGGACCTCGCCGAGCTCCGTCGGTGCGGCAACTGCGAGTGGCGCAGCTGGTACTGCAACGACAATCAGGTCGCGCTGGTCGACGTCCTGTCGGCGGTGTCGTCGTCCGGCTTGCCGCACGCGCCGCG
>JBKHXE010000042.1:0-6476 GCA_046566185.1 Actinomycetes bacterium
GAGGTCAGCAACCTCAACCTCGGCCGGGGGCAGACCGCGGCCGACCTCGTCGTGGTGAAGCTCGGCGACCGCGCGGTCCGGCTGCGCAACAACGCTGGCGAGGTCGCCCTGCTCGCCGACGTGAGCGGCTGGTTCGGCCCGGCCAGCTAGGGCCAGGGACGGCAGCGGCCCGGCACCCTCACGGGAGCCGGGCCGCTGTCGTCGGTGCGACTACTCGCCGCTGTCGTCGATCCAGGCCATCATCGGGCGCAGCTGCGCGCCGACCTTCTCGATCGGGTGGTCCTGGCCCTGCTTGCGGAAGCCGGCCAGCTCGGTGCCGCCGTTCTCGTCGTCCTCGATGAGCCGACGGGTGAAGGCGCCGCTCTTGATGTCCTCGAGGACGCGCTTCATCTCCTCCTTGGTCTCCTGCGTGACGATGCGCGGGCCGGTGACGTAGTCGCCGAACTCGGCCGTGTCGGAAACCGACCAGCGCATCTTGGAGATGCCGCCCTCGTACATCAGGTCGACGATGAGCTTGAGCTCGTGCAGGCACTCGAAGTAGGCCACCTCGGGCTGGTAGCCGGCCTCGATGAGCGTCTCGAAGCCGTACTGGACGAGCTTCGACATGCCACCGCAGAGCACCGCCTGCTCACCGAACAGGTCGGTCTCGGTCTCCTCGGTGAACGTCGTCCGGATGCCGCCGGCGCGCAGCCCGCCGAGTGCCTTGGCGTAGGCCAGGGCGAGCGGCCACGCGTGGCCGGTCGGGTCCTGCTCGACGGCGACGAGCACCGGGACGCCACGGCCGTCGACGAACTCGCGGCGCACGAGGTGGCCCGGGCCCTTGGGCGCCACCATCGCGACGTCCACGCCGGCCGGCGGCTTGACGTAGCCGAAGCGGATGTTGAAGCCGTGGCTGAAGAACAGCGCGTCGCCGTCCACCAGGTTGGGCTCGATGGCCTCGGCGTAGACGTGCCGCTGCACGTGGTCCGGCACGAGGACCATGACGAGGTCGGACTCCTCGCACGCCTCGAACGGCGTCACGACGCGCAGTCCCTCGGCCTCCGCCTTCGCGCGGCTGCGGCTGTTCTCGGGCAGGCCGACGCGGACGTCGACCCCCGAGTCACGAAGGCTCAGCGCGTGGGCGTGGCCCTGGCTGCCGTAGCCGAGCACCGCCACGTTGCGCTGCTGGATCAGGCTCAGGTCGGCGTCATCGTCGTAGAACATCTCGGCCACGGTGATGGGTCTCCTCGGTCGGTGCGGTCGTGGATCGGTTCGGACTGGGGGGAGTTACGACGTTCCCGGAACGTCGCTGGGTGGCCCCGCTACGGACCTAGCGTCGCGGGGCCACCCTGCGCCGGAAAACGGCGGGTCATGCGGTGCGCAGTGCGCGGTCGGTGATGGAGCGGCCGCCGCGCCCGATGGCGACCATGCCGGACTGGACGAGCTCGCGGATGCCGAACGGCTCGAGCACCTTGAGCAGGGCAGCGACCTTCTCGCCGTCGCCGGTCGCCTCGATGGTGAGCGAGTCGGTGGCGACGTCGACGACCTTGGCGCGGAACAGGGCCACGACGTCCAGCACCTGCGAGCGGGTCGCCGCCTCGGCGCGCACCTTGACGAGGACCTGCTCGCGCTGCACCGAGGCGTCCGGTGACAGCTCGACGATCTTGAGCACGTTGATGAGCTTGTTGAGCTGCTTGGTCACCTGCTCGAGCGGCAGGTCCTCGACGTCGACGACGACGGTCATCCGCGAGACGTCCTCGTGCTCGGTCGGGCCGACCGCGAGGGAGTGGATGTTGAAGCCCCGGCGGGCGAACAGGCCCGCGACGCGCATCAGCACCCCGGGCTTGTTCTCGACGAGCACCGAGAGGGTGTGCCTGCTCATGTCAGCCCTCCTCCTCGCGGTCCCAGGTCGGTGCGGTGCCGCGCGCCACCTGGATGAGGTCGTTGCTGACGCCGGCCGGGACCATCGGCCAGACCATGGCGTCGCGGTGGACGACGAAGTCGACGACCACGGGCCGGTCGTCGATCGCCATGGCTTGCTCGATCGTGGCGTCGACGTCCTCGGGCCGCTCGCAGCGCAGGCCGACGCAGCCGTAGGCGTCGGCCAGCTTGACGAAGTCCGGGATGCGGCGCCCCGCCTCCACGCCCGAGCCGGTGTGCAGGTCGGTGTTCGAGTAGCGCCCGTCGTAGAAGAGGGTCTGCCACTGGCGCACCATGCCGAGGCTCGAGTTGTTGATGACCGCGACCTTGATCGGGATGTCGTTGAGCGCGCACGTGGCGAGCTCCTGGTTGGTCATCTGGAAGCAGCCGTCGCCGTCCACGGCCCACACCGTGGCGTCCGGGCGGCCCACCTTGGCGCCCATCGCGGCCGGCACGGCGAAGCCCATCGTGCCCAGCCCGCCGGAGTTGATCCACGTGCGCGGGTGCTCGTAGCGGATGAACTGCGCCGCCCACATCTGGTGCTGCCCGACGCCCGCGACGTAGATCGCCTCCGGGCCCGCGATCGACCCCAGTCGCTCCATCACCAGCTGCGGGGCGAGCGAGCCGTCGTCCGGCGGCGTGTAGCCGAGCGGGTAGGTCTCCCGCCACGAGTCCACCTGGCGCCACCAGTCCTCGAGGTCGGGGCGGCCGATCGTCGCGTGCTCCTCGTTCAGCGCGGCGAGCAGCTCGACGAGCACCTCCTTGGCGTCCCCGACGATCGGGACGTCGGCGGTGCGGTTCTTGGAGATCTCGGCCGGGTCGATGTCGGCGTGGACGACGACCGCGTGCGGCGCGAACGTCGACAGCTGGCCGGTCACCCGGTCGTCGAATCGCGCGCCGAGGGAGACGATGAGGTCCGCCTTCTGCAGCGCGGTCACCGCGGCGACCGTGCCGTGCATGCCGGGCATGCCCAGGTTCTGGGGGTGCGAGTCCGGCAGGACGCCGCGGGCCATCAGGGTGGTGACGACGGGAGCCCCGGACGCGTCCACCAGTCGGCGCAGCTCGGCCGCGGCGTCGGCCTTGACGACGCCGCCCCCCACGTACAGCACCGGTCGGCGGGACGTCGCCAGCAGGCGCGCCGCCTCGCGCACCTGCTTGCCGTGCGGACGGGTGACGGGCCGGTATCCCGGCAGGTCCACCCTCGTCGGCCAGCGGAACGTCGTCGCCGCCTGCAGCGCGTCCTTGGAGATGTCGACGAGCACCGGACCTGGCCGGCCGCTGCTCGCGACGTGGAAGGCCTCGGCGATGGTCCGCGGGATCTCGGCCGGGTCGGTCACCAGGTAGTTGTGCTTGGTGATGGGCATCGTGATGCCCGCGATGTCGGCCTCCTGGAAGGCGTCCGTGCCGATCGCCGCGCTGGAGACCTGTCCGGTGATCGCCACCATCGGCACCGAGTCCATGTGGGCGTCGGCGATGGGCGTGACGAGGTTGGTCGCACCCGGACCGGACGTCGCCATGCAGACGCCGACGCGGCCGGTGGCGTGGGCGTAGCCCTGGGCCGCGTGCCCGGCGCCCTGCTCGTGCCGCACGAGGATGTGCCGCACCTTCTCGCTGTCGAGCAGCGGGTCGTAGGCCGGCAGGATCGCGCCACCCGGGATGCCGAAGACGACCTCGACCCCCGCCGCCTCGAGGGACCGTACGAGGCTGCCCGCGCCCGTCGTGCTGACCGCCTCGTGGCGGGTGGCCGGTGCGCCGTCGCTGCGCGGCGGAGCGGGCTTCGGCACGGGGCGGGGGACCGCCCGTGGTCCGGTGGCCATCGCTGGCTCCCTTCGGTCCATCTGTCTGCTGGGTCGTCGTCCGGCACGAAAAAACCCCTCGGCCCGGGGGGCTCAGCGAGGGGTCGCGCGCGTGTCCGTCAGCTCACCGGTCGGCCTACGCGCGCCGCCGGAGTACGAGAACGAGCTGGTGGGATCGCACAGGTTCACGGTCGTGCCCCGGCTCCCCGCTGTCAACCGGCACCGGCGAGCGTCTCGCGATCCGGACGCGATGTCCGCGAAACGGACAGTCAGTCGCACACCGCACCGCCGGACGCCGGACCGACGAGCCGCGTGTACTTCGCCAGCACGCCGCGGGTGTAGCGCGACGGGAGCGGCGCCCACCCGTCCCGACGGCGGGCGAGCTCGTCGTCGTCCACGAGCAGGTCGAGGGTGCGGGTCCGCAGGTCGAGGCGCACCCGGTCGCCGTCCCGCACGAACGCGATCGGTCCGCCGTCCACCGCCTCGGGACAGACGTGACCCACGCACAGGCCCGTGGTGCCGCCGGAGAAGCGGCCGTCGGTCAGGAGCAGCACGTCCTTGCCGAGCCCGGCCCCCTTGATGGCCCCGGTGATGGCGAGCATCTCCCGCATGCCGGGGCCTCCCTTGGGGCCCTCGTAGCGGATCACGACGACGTCGCCGGCGGTGATCGTGCCGTCCTCGAGGGCGTCCATCGCGGCGCGCTCGCGGTCGAAGACGCGTGCGGTGCCGGTGAACTCGTCGCTGTCGAAGCCGGCGCTCTTCACCACGGCGCCGTCGGGGGCGAGGGAGCCGCGCAGGATCGTCAGGCCACCGGTGCGGTGGATGGGGTCGGCGAGGGCCCGGAGCACCTGCCCGTCCGGGTCCGGCGGCGAGATCTCGGCCAGGTTCTCCGCGACGGTGCGACCGGTGACGGTGAGGCAGTCACCGTGCAGCAGGCCGGCGTCCAGCAGCGCCTTCATGACGACCGGGACGCCGCCGACCCGGTCGATGTCGGTCATCACGTGGCGGCCGAACGGCTTGACGTCCGCCAGGTGCGGCACGCGGTCGCCGATGCGCTGGATGTCGTCGAGGGTGAACTCCACCTCGGCCTCGTGCGCGATCGCCAGCAGGTGCAGGACGGCGTTGGTCGAGCCGCCCAGGGCCATGACGACGGCCACGGCGTTCTCGAACGCCTCGCGCGTCATCACCTGGCGCGCCGTGATGCCGCGCTCGAGCATGCCGACCACGGCCTGGCCGGACCGGCGCGCGTAGCCGTCGCGGCGACGGTCGGTGGCGGGCGGCGCGGCGCTTCCGGGCAGGGACATGCCGAGGGCCTCGGCGGCGCTCGCCATGGTGTTGGCGGTGTACATCCCGCCGCAGGCACCCTCGCCGGGACAGATCGCGCGCTCGATCGCGTCGACGTCCTCGCGGCTCATCAGCCCCCGGGCGCAGGCGCCGACCGCCTCGAACGCGTCGATGATCGTGACCTCGCGCTCGGTGCCGTCCGAGAGCTTGGCGATGCCGGGCAGGATCGAGCCGGCGTAGAGGAAGACGCTGGCCAGGTCGAGGCGGGCGGCGGCCATCAGCATGCCCGGCAGCGACTTGTCGCAGCCGGCCAGCAGCACCGACCCGTCGAGGCGCTCGGCCTGCATCACGGTCTCGACGCTGTCGGCGATGACCTCCCGTGACACGAGGGAGAAGTGCATGCCCTCGTGGCCCATCGAGATGCCGTCGGACACCGAGATCGTGCCGAACTCCAGCGGGTACCCGCCGGCGGCGTGGACGCCGTCCTTGACCGCCTGGGCGAGCCGGTCGAGCGAGAGGTTGCAGGGGGTGATCTCGTTCCAGCTGCTGGCCACGCCGATCTGCGGCTTGGCGAAGTCCTCGTCGCCCATCCCGACCGCGCGGAGCATGCCTCGCGCGGCGGTCTTCTCGAGGCCGTCGGTCACGTCGCGGCTGCGGGGCTTGAGGTCCGGCTTGCTGGGCGCCTCGGTCATGCGCGGAGTCTAGCGAGGCGTCCACCGTGTAAGACCGGGGCCCGCGATGCGAGACGCAGCGGTGGGAACACCCGTGGGTGCGAGGGACTGGGGGTGATGACACCCGTTTCGTCGCACCCACGGCTGCACCGACAGCCTCAGCGCTCCCAGAGCGGCTCGCCGGCGGTGTCGGCCCACGGTCGCACCACCGTCTCCGCCACCGTCTCCGCCACGACCTCGCCTGCGTCGTCCATGAACCGCACGAGCCGGGCACCGGGCGCCTTCACGCGTACCGCTCCGGCGAGTCGGCCTCGATCCGGTTCCACCGCCGCCAGCACCGCTCGAGAGCGTGCTGAACGAGGTCCTCGGCGTGCCCCGCGTCGCCGGTCAGCACGTAGCCGAACCGCACGAGGGCCGGCCACCGCGCCTCGACGAACTCGCGGAACTGCGCGTCCCGCTCCCCTACCGCCACGCCGGATCCTCTCGTGTCACCGCCTGTCGGCCCTGAGGACGCGCGGTCGGCCCGGAAAGGTTGAGACTCAGCCCCCGGACACCGCGGGCAGCAGGTGCACGACCGACCAGTCACGCACCGGCGCGGCCGGGCCACCGGCGTGCCGGGCGTCCTCGCCGTCCACGAAGGCGTTGACGTGGCGCCGCAGGGCGCCGGTCTCGTCGCGCACCCGGCGCCCGACCACCGGGAGCTCCCGGGCCACGGCGTCCAGGACGTCGGCGAGCGAGCCGCCGGGCGCGTCGACCGTCACCTCGCCGCGGCCCCCGGCGTCCGTCCGCAGCGGGTCGGGCAGCAGGACGACGACTCTCACGGCAG